>JAITES010000004.1 GCA_031281925.1 Treponema sp.
TTGGTAACCTTCCCGGTCAATGCTGGACGGCTTTAAGTATCTCCGGGTTATTGGCTACATAGTTCAGCACATCCGCCATAATGCCGGTGTAGCCGTTCCCCAGGGCTTTGTATTTTTCCAGGCAGTCAGGGACAAGCCGAATCGTAACGGCTTGTTTTCGGTTTCGCCGGTTGCGTTCCGCCGCAAGCATGGCGAATTCCCGCAACGCTTCCGGCGTTGATTTCGGGCAATCCGGGGTATAGTTGATAGGCCCCCGCGCCGCCTGGATGATTTCTTTAGGTGGCTTTTGTCCAGCCTTTACCGTCGATCTGGTAATAGCCATTGTAAGTTCTCTTTTCCGCCTTATCTGCGGCCTTGCTGATATAATGCGTTTGTTTTCCTGCTTGTTGATCTCGTTTTTAGCCTCGTCCCATTCGACACCCGGCAATCTCATACTATGAGTGTAATACAAAATATATGCTCTGTCAGGCCTCTATTTTGTGTCTACATGGAGAATCCGGGGGGAGCTTCCCCTTCCAAAGGGCATTCTTAACCATTGCCGAACACGAATGACATATAAGCGACATACGGACAGGATTCCGTAATTCGCCTTCCATGCCGTTCCGCAAGGGTTAGGAACATGAAAAACCCCCTTCCTTTTTCCATCAAGTCCTGTTCATTGACGGTCTTCGGGAAGCGTTGGTAAAGACCGGTATGGGTAAGGAAGGGTATCAAAAGGCGCGGGCAAGTATTCGCCGCCGGGAGGAGTTTTTGCAGGTATGCAGATATTTTTCAATCGGTATGTATTTGAGACGTGGGAAGGCTTTATCGGCCAGAATAAAACCATGTTTCACATGTATCTTGCCGGTGGGCTCGGGAAATCGTACCCAAACAATGGCCTAATTAATGTCTGTCATACTTGGTGAGACCAGGATAACACAGAGACGCCTCGTCCGGCACCCTTGTGTTATATTTACCACATTCAATGCCTGATAAGGCAGGTACGGGGAACAATGTCCCCGTACCTGTTCTACCCCTTATTTTGCGTAAGCGGTGGTTTTGACCAGTACAAATAACCAAGTCGTTGTTGATGTAACCTGTTTGCCGGAAGCTTCGGCCGCTTGGACTGCGGCAGCATAGTCGGCATAGCCTGAATCAACGATCCCAAGAATGGTCGAATACGACGCGATTTCCTGAGCACCATCGGTCACTGCTGCTTTGGCGCCGCCTCCGGAAAAGAGACCGTGCGCATCAGATGTTCCGCCGATAGAGCTTGCCGTAACGCAGCCGGCCAGGGGGAGAACCATTGCTGCCATCAAGGCGACAATGACTAAGAGAGGGAGAGACTTCTTCATAATAAGACTCCTTAAAATTTTTTTTCCTATACAACGATAGGCAACGGAACCAGTATGTTTCTATTTCAAAATAATGTCAACACGTACGAATGAAACCGTTTGTCAACATTTGTGTCCGATTTTTCGAATTCCTACATTTCAATCCCGCGGCCGAGGATCTCGTAGAGCCGTTCCAGGTCTTCCATGGAGTAGTAGTCGATGTGGATGAGTCCCTTGTTGAGGTCTCCGTCTATGACCACCTTGGTACCGAGGGCGCCGATGAATTTTTCTTCCATGGCGTCAAGTTCCGGGGCGCGGCGGGCGGGTTTTTCGTCCTTTTTGGGAGTTTTTTTGACGTTTTCGCCGTTAAGAGCGGCGGCCTGTTTCTCCGCTTCCCGGACGGAAAGGCTCTTGCCCAGGATTTCCCTGAAGAGCAGGGCCTGTTTTTCGGCCTGGTTCACCATGAGGATTGCCCGTGCATGGCCGGAACTGAGTTCCCCCCTGGCGAGGCTTTCCTGCACAGGGATAGGCAGTTTGAGGAGGCGGAGGGCATTTGCCACGGTAGAACGGTTCTTTCCTACACGGAGGGCCGCTTCTTCCTGGGATAGTCCTGAAATTTCCATGAGGGTTTTATACGCGGAGGCCTCTTCAATCGGGTTAAGGTCTTCCCGCTGTACGTTTTCGATAAGGGAAATTTCCAGACGTTCCAGTTCGGGATAGGAGCGGAGAATGACCGGCACTTCCGTAAGGCCGGCAAGGGCGGCTGCCCTGCTCCGCCGTTCCCCGGCGATGATGATGTAGCTGCCGTCGCCTGCGTTTTCGGCAATAATCGGCTGAATGATGCCGTGTTCCCTGATGGAATCGGCAAGTTCCCTGAGGCTTTCCTCGTCAAAGTGCTTGCGGGGCTGGCCGGGATTGGCTTTCAGGGAGGAAAGGGGGACGAGGAGCGGGGAAACGGCCGGGGCGATGTCCGCGGCATGTTCCGGCCCCGTCTCCGTCTGCCCGGCCTCCGGAACGGTTTTTCCGGCTTTAGGCCGCGGGGGAGGCGTCTTTTTATCGTCTGAAGTCAGGCCTTTAAGGGAGGCTATTTCGGCGAGGCTGATGCCGGCATCTTCATCATCATTGATGTCTGTTTCATCTTCAAGCGGGAGTTCCTGCTCTTCCATTCCGGAATTCATGTCGTCCATGAGGGCTTCTATGCCCCGGCCCAGGCCGTGTTTTGGTATTTTAGGCGCCACGGGCAAGTACCTCCCTGGCAAGGCTCCGGTAGGCTTTGGCCCCGGAACACTCAGGATCGTAGCGGCTAATCGGTAATCCGTAGCTGGGAGCTTCGGAGAGCCGTACATTTCTGGGAATAATGGTGGAAAAAACCCGGCTTTTGAAGTAGCCGGAGACTTCCCGGACTACATCCTGGGCAAGCCGTGTCCGGGGATCATACATGGTAAAGAAAATTCCCCCAATATCCAGGGGGGGATTGAGGTTTTTCTGGATCTTTTTGATCGTCTGCAGGAGCAGGGTAAGGCCTTCCATGGCAAAATACTCACACTGCATGGGGATCAGCACCGCGTCTGCCGCGGTCATGCCGTTGAGGGTCAGGATACCCAGTGAAGGCGGGCAGTCAATCAACAGATAGTCGTAGTCATCTTTTACCGGTTCGAGGGCCTTTTTAAGGAAAAAATTCCGCTCTTTCTGTTCAATTAATTCTACGGCCGCTCCGGAAAGATCGATACTGGCCGGAATCACATCAAGGCCGGGAATCGTGGTCTTGCGGATTGCCTCTTCTATCTTTACCTTCCCGGACAAAAGTTCGTAGATTCCCGGTTTTGGAGGCTTGTTGGCGCCTATGCCGCTGGAAAGGTTGGCCTGGGAATCAAAATCCACCAGGAGCACTTTTTTTCCTTCCTCGGCCAGGTAGGCGCCTATGTTCAGGGCGGAAGTAGTTTTCCCCACCCCTCCCTTCTGGTTTACAAAAACATAGGTCTTTCCCATGGGGAAATTATAATGCTATTGAATTGTGGATAACAAGGGTTTATTCTATGTATATGATGCCCATTCGCTTGCTCGCTCTGGACCTGGATGATACTTTGCTTCGTTCGGATCTCTCCATTTCCTACCGTACCCGGAGTGTGATCAAAAAGGCTCAGAGCGCCGGTGTTGTGGTAACCCTGGCATCGGGGCGTACTCCGGCGGCAATGGAGGATTTTTCCCGGCTTCTGGGCATGAACCGCCGTCCCGGCTATCTAATCTGCAATAACGGTACGGTTATCCGGGAAACCAACACAGGTAAAACGATTTTTGAAAGGCGGATCAAGGTAGAAACCGCCCTTTCCGCCTTTGATCTGGCCGCGGCGGAAGGTTTTGCGGTTCAGATCTACGAAGATGACATCATGTATGTGTCCCGTTCAAATGAATTTGCCGATACGGATCAGAAAATTACCGGGCTGAGACAGGTGGTGGTTGAGAATTTCCGGGGAATGGTTGCCCAGGGGGTTTATAAACTGATTATTCCCGGAGATCCCATGCTCCTCTCTCCGCTGGAGAGTATTATCAGGACTTATCTCGGCAACGACATCACCTTGTTTACCAGTAGGCCCTACTTTCTGGAACTTCTGCCCGCGGGAACCGACAAGGGTACTGCCCTGGCAAAGGTGGCGGAAACCTTCGGTATAAAGCAGGAAGAAGTTCTCGCCATTGGCGACTCCATAAACGACGAAGCCATGATCCGCTGGGCCGGAGTCGGTGTAGCCATGGTAAACGGGGATGAACGGATCAAGAATATCGCTTCCCTGGTAACTGAAAAAACCAACGACGATGACGGCATAGTCGAAGTGATCGAAAAATACGTTCTGGGGAAAGGTAAATGAGCGCCATTGAGGCCGATCCCCATGCAAACGACATTCCCATAAGCACCGAGGACTCTCCCAGTGTGGTTCTGGAGATGCTCTATCAGCTCAAGATCAAGGATGTGATGGCTACCGCAGTGATCTCCGGTGATAAAAGGGACTCGATGCGGCACATGCAAGCCCTTATGCGGGAGAACCATATTACCGGCATACCAATCGTGGAAGAGCAGAAGCTGGTGGGCCTTGTTTCGATTGATGATATTATCACCGCCCTGGACAAAGGTTACATGGACAGCACGGTGGAAGAGAGGATGACCAGGGATATTATCGTTCTTCAGGATGATATGCCCCTGTCGTTTGCCGTTTCTTACCTTAATAAATACCGTTATGGCCGTTTTCCGGTGCTCAACAAGAAACAGGAGTTGGTAGGAATTCTTACCTCAATGGATGTAATCCGAACCCTCCTCGTGGAGATGAACAGAGAGGTGCTTCGTTTGGAAAAGATGAATCAGGATGGGAACAAGGCTGCTTCCGGCTATTCGGAGATGGAATTTTCCACGACCCGTTACGATTTTGAGATGGCAGGACGCGCGTCCACGGAGATAAAGAAGGCCCTGAAACAGCGGAATATCGATCCGAAGATCATCCGCCGCATAGCCATTGCCAGTTACGAGCTTGAGATCAATCAGGTGGTACATTCCAACGGGGGAACGATGAGTTGTTCCATTCAGCCGGACAGGATCATCATTGTGGCCGCGGATACGGGGCCCGGCATTGCCGATGTGAATCAGGCCCTGCAGGAGGGCTGGTCAACGGCCAACGAGTATGTACGTTCCCTGGGCTTCGGCGCGGGTATGGGTCTTGCCAATACCAAGCGGGTTTCCGACGAGTTTACGATCAACTCTTCCACAGGAGAAGGTACTACGGTACGTTCCGTGGTTTACCTTAATTCGCCCAAGGAAGAGGCGGGGGCAAAGGATCTCTAGTATGACAGTCCGGGAAGTTGCCGCGGCGCTGGGAGCCGAAATAGTGCAGGAGGAGTTCGAGGACGTCGCCCTTACCGGGGCCTACACGGGGGATCTCCTTTCCGATGTAATGGCAAATGCCAAGGACGGAGGCGCCCTTATCACCATCCAGGCCCACAAGAACACCGTGGCCGTGGCCTCTCTGGTAAACATTGCGGCGATCATCGTGTGCAATAAACGGCCCCTGCCCCCCGACATGCTGGAAGCCGCCGCGGAGGAAGGCATCGCGGTGCTCCTGACCGGGGAAAATCAGTTCACCGTGTCGGGCAAACTCTGGGAGCTTTTACGCCTTGCTCTCTGATCTGCATAATCATTCCTGTCTTTCCCCCTGCGGTTCCCTGGATCTTTCCCCCCGTGTCCTTGCCGAAATTGCCTCTTCCAAAGGCGTCAAGCTTCTTGCCCTTACCGATCACAATTCAAGCCTCAACTGCCCGGCCTTTGCCAAAATCTGCCCCCGGCTGGGAATTATTCCCATTTACGGCATGGAGGCCACCACAGCCGAGGAGATCCACGCGCTCTGCCTCTTTACGAATTTAGAAGCGGCCCTTTCCTGGGGTGAATACGCGTACGGCATCATTACCCCCTTCCCCAATGACCCTGAAAAGACAGGGGATCAGGTCTATGTGGATGAAAACGACAACATTGAAGGGGAAGTGGAATACTTTCTCCCCAGCGCCATCGATCTGAGTATTGAGGATCTGGGGCCCAGGGTTGCCTCTTATGGCGGGATCGTGATCCCGGCCCACGTTGACCGGCTGGCCTTCTCCATGACAAGCCAGCTTGGGGTAGTGGTCAAGGGCCCCTGGGCCGCGGTGGAGTGCACCCGGATTCCCCCCAAAGGAGGAGGGGGTGAAGCGATCGAAACTCACGGCTACCCCTTGACCACCTCCTCCGACGCCCATTATCCCGAACATGTTGCCCGCCGCCCCTTTGAGCTTGACATCAGCATTGAAGAATTGCTTCCCCACGGCCCCCTCTCCGATGCGGACATGGAAGCCTTCAAGGCAGCCCTGGCCCGCAGGCCGAAATAGAGTCTGTTTATTCTGTCTATAATGCAGACACATTATAGACAGACGCGAAATAGTGGATAAAGCCCGCGGTTAAAAATTCTTCTTTTTCAGGTCTTTATGTTCCGATAATAGGATGATGGAAGTAAAAAGGCAGAAACTGTTCCGTATA
>JAITES010000031.1 GCA_031281925.1 Treponema sp.
GGCAAAGCCCGGTTTGAATTTGTCTGGATCCTCGATTTCCCCATGTTCGAGTTTAACGAGGAGGAGAACCGGTGGGAGGCGGCCCATCACATGTTCACCTGGCCCCAGGAAAAGTACCATGCCGTGATGGAAAAAGACCCCGGCGCGGTAAAGGGGGATCTCTACGATCTCGTGCTGAACGGGTTTGAACTTGCCTCGGGTTCTATAAGGGTTCACGATCCGGAGCTGCAAAAGCGGATCTTCAAAATCGCCGGTTTTGATCCCGCCGAGGCGGAACGGCGCTTCGGCTTCCTTACCGGGGCCTTTAAATACGGCGCCCCTCCCCACGGCGGTATAGCCCCGGGCCTGGATCGCCTGGTAATGCTGATGGCCGGGGAAATATCGATCAAGGAAGTAATCGCCTTTCCCAAAAATTCCTTTGCCGCAAGCCCCATGGACGACAGCCCCAGCGAGGTGGACGCGAAACAGCTTAATGAACTGCACCTGACCATAAAGCCAGATTGATGTCCCCCTTTACGGCAAAAACATGTGCGACAGGCTGCTGGCACAACTTGGCGAATACCACGGTTCCGAAAACAATGCGGCAAGAAAATGCGGTATTACCCTTTCACCGCGCCGATCATGACGCCTTTTACAAAGTAGCGTTGCAGGAAGGGGTAGATACAAAGCACCGGCAAAGTGGTAATCACGATGGCGGCGTATTTTATGGTCTCGGAGAATTCATCAATGGCGGCATCTGAAACAATGCCAGCGTTGAGAAGGCCGCTGTTCGCGATGAGGATTGCCCGCAGGACATTCTGTATGGGCAACTTGAAATTGTCCCGAATATAAATGGAGGCGGGGAACCAGGAGTTCCAGTGGCCAATGCCGTAGTAGAGGAGAAGCACGACAATGGTTGGTTTTACCAGGGGGAAAATGATACGGAACAAAATGGTAAAATCATGGGCGCCGTCTATTCTGGCCGATTCTCCGAGGCTGTCAGGAATCGCTTCCATGGCTGTTCTGCAGATGATAGTATTGTAAACACTGATGGCGCCAGGCAGGATGAGAGCCCAGAGACTGTCATAGAGCCCCAGGCTGCGGATGTTGAGGTAGCCCGGGATAAGTCCACCGGAGAAGAACATGGTAAACAGCATGATAAAAAGAACAGGCTTTTTAAACATCAGATTTTTTGACGACAGAAAATAAGCGGCGAAAAGGGTCAAGGTGATATTGATGGCGAGACCGATAATCATAATAAAGAGGATGTTGCGGTAGCCGCTTATAATGAGGGGATGCGAGAGAGCCATGGCGTAAGCCCCGGTGGTAAACCCCCTTGGGTAGAGAATAAAACCGGGATCCTTGATGAGTTCAACCGAACTGGTAAAAGAAGCTATGATAACATAGTACATAGGGTAAAGAGTCACAAAAACCAGAAAGAGCATTATTAGTGTGTTAATAAGGTCAAATATCACATCGGCGAAGGATCTTTCACGTATCATGGCCTTCTCCTAAAATAACGATGATTCGGTAAATTTCCGGCTCAACTTGTTGGAAACAACGAGGAAGAACACGTTGACCAGTGAATTGAACATGCCAACAGCGGAAGCGTAACTGTAGGAGGCTTCAAGGATACCTCTACGGTACACATAGGTTGATATGACATCAGCCCTTTCGTAGATTCCTTCGTTATAAAGAAGAATGATCTTCTCAAAGCCGACGCTCAATATGCCGCCCATACGTAGTATAAAAAGCACCACGATAGTCGGCAGGAGATTCGGCAGGGTGATGTGGATTATACGGCCCAGGCGGCCGGCGCCGTCGATGCGGGCCGCTTCGTATTGTTCCTGGTCGATGCTCGTAAGGGCTGCCAGATAAATAATGGAATTCCAGCCTATACCCTGCCAGATGTCAGAAATGACATAAATGGGGTAGAAGTATTCCTTGTGGGTTAGGTAGTTCTTGGTAGCGCCGCCGAAAAAGACAGCAATTTGGGAGAAGATACCCGTTGTGGAGGAAAATGTGCGGATCAATGCGCAGACAATGACTATCGAAATAAAATAAGGCATGTAAGTCACCGTCTGAACAGTCCGTTTGAACGCGATATTTCTAATTTCATTTAAGAGCAGCGCTAAAAGTATTGGCGCGGGAAAACCAAAAATAATGTTGAGCAGGCTGATAGAAATAGTATTTCTAAATAGCCTGAGAAAATAAATATCATTAAAAAAAGCCTTAAAGTGACGGAGACCCACAAAGGGGCTCTTATAAAAGCCCAATGCCGGCCGGTATTGCTCGAAAGCAATAATCAAGCCGTACATGGGCTTGTAAGCAAAGAGGGCGAAATACGTCAGAACAGGAATAATCATAATGTACTTGTATCTGTTCTGGGAAAAATCTCTGGCGGCCTTTTTAAGCCATACCGACGATTTTTGTGTCATGACACCTTCTCTTGCTATTGGTATTTACCTGGAGTTATAGCGATCCAGGCTGTCCTGTTGGATCTTCTGGGCTTCTTCAAGACCCATCTGCTTCAGCCTGGCCACGAAGTTGTCAAACTCCGAAAGCGGAACCTGACCGGTCACAAAACCGGTGGCTGTTTCCGCAGAGTAGGTATTGATGGCGTTGGTCAGCTCCGTTATCCGGTCTGTTTCAGCAATGGTGTAACTCATCCCGGGGGGCAGCACGGATTTATACGCGGCATCCTCGTTCTCGTAGAACCAGATCTTTCCGGCCTCGAAGGTAATAGGGAAATTGATGAGTTCTACCAGATGGGTGGCCTGGAGACCGGGGTTGGAACCAGCCTGGAAGGAGTATTTTGTGATCAGGCTACGGAGGTTACCGAAGTCAGGATCGTTGAGTACCAGCGGCGTCCAGACGATAGTGCCCGATGCGTCGCGCTCCCAGCTTTCTCCTTCAATACCATAGTTCTGAAAAATAAAGCCCTCGGGCGAATACCCATAGTCCATAACCCTCATGACCAGCTCAAGACGCTCCGGTTTGACCGCAGTGGTTATGGTCGCCGAGTCCCCTCCTACACCCCAGTTGCCCTGGGTCTTGGTGATGGAACCGTCTGCGGCTCTCGGATAGGGAGCGCCTACCCACTCAGCCCCATTCTTGGCTGCGGCGGCATCGCCTACAAGCTGGGTAACCCGGCTCAACGCGCCGATGGTGAGGCCGGTCTGCCCGTTCACCGCTTTGGAACGGAACGTGGGCTGATCCTGGGTCAGATGATCCGGATCGAGGAGTCCTTTCTGATACCATTCGTGGAGTTTGGCCATATAGTTTCTCCACTCAGGCTGAGCCTGGGCTGCTTTGACTTTCTGGTTCGAGTCAACATACCAAGAAAAAGCGTAACCCGCGTAAGCGCCGAAAGCGCCGCAAAGGCCGGGGTGGTCGCGCAGGAAGCCGGGTTCCAGAGTAAGGAAAGCGCCATATTTATCCTTGAATGTCTGAAGGGTTTTATCCCAATCCGGAATGGTCTTCGGCATGGGAAGTCCCTGGGCGTCGAGCCAGTCTTTCCGGACAATGGGGCCTACCCAGGTATCCTCGAAAGGTCCTTCCTCCCTGAAGAACGAATAGCGCCAGTACTTGCCGGAATCTGTCTTACCCGCCTTATCCCGTATGGGATTCTCCTTGAGGAGCTTCCAGTAATTTGGCGAATACCTTTCAAGGTAAGGGCTCAGATCCCAGATGGTGTTTTCCGAAAGGAGCCGTTCCGCTTCCGTCGCCTGGCCGGAGTAACAAATAATATCGGGTAGATCCCCGGAAGCCATAGTGGTGGCATAGATCTGGGCTGCAGTGGCGCCGGCGGTCGGCATTATCCATTCAATATGGACACCTGTCATCTTCGAGTAATTCTGATGAATGGGGGATTCATTTACCGAGGAAAACCTCGAATAAAGGGCATCGCCCCCGAGTTGGAGCCACGTAACGGTCTGAGCCTCGGCGTCCATCGGATATCCCTTAAAGTCAACAACGCTTTTGACCTCTCCACCGGATTGGGCGGCTTCTTTCTTGCCGCAGCCTACCGCGATCAAAACGAAAGACAAAACCGTGAGAAACAAAAACACTTTCTTAACATTTTTCATAACACGAAAACCTCCAAATTGTATTCTTACAGGCCATGCCTGTAATATCCATGCAAGTTCAGATTGCATGCCTTCTTTGAAAGAGGGAGAAATAAATAACCCGGCCACATTGCCCTGACCGCTTGTAAAGCACAGGGGTATATAGCCGGGATGTATATGGTGGGAAGAAAAGGATCTAATCCAACGGGGGGGGGGGGGGGGGGTAAATTTAACACGGTGGGTTTTTCAGAGGGAAACCTTCGCGCGCCGCACCCGGTGGAGGTTCCGCTTATGCCGTCATAAACCGCCATTCACACAACCCCCTTCTTTTTCTAAGACAAAAAAATTGTACATTCAGGGTAGCACGCTATTTTTAAAGTGTCAACATGTCGCATTGCCTCGAAATTAATCTAACCGAATGGGGAGCGTTGCTTCATAAAAAATGTTACCGAAAATGGCCCATGCCTCAAATTGAAAATGTTACCCAAATTAAACTGGTTGCCTGGAGGAGGGTATCCGAATGGGGTTAAACATAATCCTTCCACCCTTGCGCAAGGCGCTTTAATCTTTCTCTTTCAGCAGCGCGTCGTTGTTCAGAACCTTAAACGAGATGGCTTTGGGGGAGAGGGCGTCCCGTACCACGATGCCCTCTTTGTCAAGGCCGCTGGGGTACTTGCCCCTTGCCTTTTCCAGTAACTCCTGCAGCGTGTAGGCAAAACGATCTCCCCGCTCTTCCAGGGGGACAACGGGCAGCTCCAGGGAGGCGCAAATTTCAAGCATCCTGTCGTAAGAAACATAACTGCCCGAATCCCAGTCTTTTACGTCAAACACGTACCATTCCAGGGCGGGAAGCCGCAGCCGGTTTTTTTGTATGCCGGGCCCGCATATTTCCCCGGTAAGGACGATGTTTTTTCCGTACTTCGCAAGTTTCTCTGTAAGGCCGTAGCGGTAGACCGGCGTCCAGTACAGCGCGTCCGCCTCGTCTTTAATTTCCTTGTTGCGGCTGCAGCATCCGATCTTTCCGTCAAGGTAATACACAATGCCGGAAGTACCGTCCATCTTGGTGGTGATGTAGTAGGGTTTTCCCCGCAGCTCGTCAAGGAGTTCAAGGGCCGACTGTATGCGGATCTCATCGGAGGCGGGGATCCCGTTAGGCCGGTCTCCGATGATCGTCCCGCCCGCGCTTGAGGTCTCGGGGACGTACCATTTCCTTACCCCCAGCTTTTC
>JAITES010000119.1 GCA_031281925.1 Treponema sp.
TTGATGAGGGATTTGGAGAAATAGGCGCTTTCTTTCCCTTCAGCCAGTTTTTTCCCTGTCGCCCCTTCGATGCCGGCGATGTTTTTGTAGATCCCGTCCAGGGAGCCGTAACGGCTCATGAGTTTGATGGCGATCCTTTCGCCTATGCCCTTGACTCCTGGCACGTTGTCCGAAGTGTCGCCCATAAGGGAGAGCAGATCCAGCACCTTCTCGGGAGTCACCCCCCATTCGGCTTTGACCTCCTCAGGCCCTACCAGTTCGCAGGAAAGGCCCCCCTCGGGCCCGGTTTCGGTTTTGGCCTTCATAGGCCGCAGCTCCCAGGTCCCTTTTCCTACCAGTTGAAGCAGGTCCTTGTCGGACGAAAGGATATAGCACTGCCGTCCTTCGTCCTGGCATCGTTTTGCCAGCGCCGCGATAATGTCGTCCGCCTCGTAGCCGTCCAGGATCAGGCTCGACACCCCCAGAGCCGAGAGGACTTCTTCCACTAAAGGGACCTGGGCGTGCAGATCCTCAGGCGCTTTCTGCCTGTTGGCCTTGTACTCAGAGTACATCTTGTGCCTGAATGTAGGGGAACGGGAGTCAAAAACCGCCGTCAGCCTCAGGGGCCTTTGGGGCTTGTCCAGGGGCTTCCCCTTCTCATCCGCAGCAGGGGCCCCTTCGTCCAGGAGGCTTACCAGAGTCCGGGCGAACCCGAAAAGGGCGGAAACATTCTTCCCCGAAGGGTTCCGCAGGGGCCGGGTAAGAAAAGCAAAGTAGGAACGGTAGATTAATCCATACGCGTCGATTACATAAAGCGGGAGCTTGGTCTGGTTCATGGATCAACTATACCTGAATAATGGTATATAATCCATAAAGAAAGGAGGACAAGGCATGAAAAAATTTGAAGGCTTTACGATGAAGGGGAAACCGTTTTTCCCCCTTGGAGCCCAGGCCCACAATTCCAGTTCCTACAGCCGGGAGATGTTCGCCGAAGCCTGCAAGGCGGCTCTGGCCCTGAACTGCAATACCGTAGAAGCTCCCATTTACTGGGAAAAAATTGAAAAGCGGGAAGGGGACTTTGATTTTTCAAGCATCGATTTCATGCTCGAGTGCTGCCGGATCAACGGACTCGCTCTTGTGCTGCTCTGGTTTGGGAGCTGGAAAAACGGCGACATAAGCTATGCCCCTGAATGGGTAAAACGCGATCAAAACCGGTTCAGGAGGGTTCTGCGTTCAGACGGCATCCCGGTAGCGGATCTTTCAGCCCATTACCCTGCCAACCGGGAAGCGGACGCGAAGGCCTTTGCCGCTGTCTGCTCGTATCTTAACAAAACCAACGCCGCCAGGGAGACTGTCATCGCCGTACAGGTCGAAAACGAGCCTGGCTATCTCCGAACCGACCGGGATTATTCCGAAGCAGCCCTGGAAAACCAGAAAGCGCCGGTTCCGGAAAAGCTGCTGGTTTACCTCGAAAGCCATAAGGAGGCTCCGGCTTACAAGGACTGGGAACAGGAGGGCAAAAAACAGGGAGTTTCCTGGTTTGACAGTTTCGGCTTCCATGGTTTTGAATACTGTGAAGCTTGGCATCTCGCGCTTTACATCGACGCCGTTGCCGCTGCCGGGAAAGCCCGGCATCAAATCCCGCTGTATATCAACGTATGGCTCAACGATGGGAACCCCTGGGGCGTTCCCGGTATCGAGTACCCCGGCGGCGGCGCGGTGATCCGGGCTATGCATATCTGGCTTGCGGCTGTGGAGCACATCGACATGCTGGCGCCGGACATTTACGAGCAGAACTGCTACCGCTATGAAAGGATCTGCGATTTCTACGGAACCGGGGAAAACACCCTTTTTATCCCAGAGTCGTCACGGAACCTGTCGAGCGCCTGCAACATGTTCTACGCTATTGCCGGAGGCGCAGCGGGCTACGCGGTTTTCGGATCCGAAAGCTGCCTCGACAGCGAAGGCAATGTCGTGGATTCGGCCGTTCCGGTGAGGGACAGCAATACTGTTGTTCAGAATGTCATGCCCCTTATCCTGAAGCACCGGAACACGGGAAAACTATATCCTGTAGTAATGCACACGGATCAGGAAGACCAGGGTTATGAATTTGAAGACTTCCTTGGCAGCGTACATTTTAAGACCAGCGGGTCAGGTTTCTTTGATTACTCCGCAGGAAGGGAAAAAACCACTCCTGAAAATATGACCCCCAGGGGGCTCATTATCGAAGACGGGAAGCGCTGTTTTTATCTGGCCGGCCGTTTCAGCCTCCGCCTTGCGGTCAAAGAAAGCCCCGAAATTTCCCAGGTATCCGGCTACATCCCTTGTCCCGATTTCGTCTCTGTTGAAGAAGGGCACTTTGACGGCAAAGGCGATTTTATTACCGACCGTATTCGCAACGGAGACGAAGCCTTCTTTGGCGGTTTTTGGACAACTCCGGCCTGCGGGGTTGTACGGGTCAAGCTGCTGTGATGTTCAATCCTTAGCTTTGCCGGTGTATCTTACTTCAATATTCTCACGAGAACAGCTATAGTAAAAATATGGAGACTTTACTATGACCGGAAAGGAACTTCTGGTCCGCCTGGATTCGTCCCTGGCGGAGGAAATATTTGTCAAACTCTACGGCCAGGTGGGAGTGGAAACAGCCCGGCAGCGTTACGCGTCCCTTATCGAAGAGATCCTGCGGGATACGCCGGACTGGTTTCCCAGGAACGAATTTTCGGAAGTCCATGGGGATCTCAGGATCTTTACCGCCGCAGGCCGTACCGAGCTGGGCGGGAACCACACGGATCACAACCGGGGCAAGGTGCTGGCCGCTTCTATACAGTTGGATTCCGTGGCAATCGCCGCGCCCAGGCAGGACAAAAAGGTGTTTTTCCGGTCCACAGGATACCCCGATGTACTAGTGGACCTCTCGGATCTCTCAATGAAAAACGGTGAAAAGGGAACCACCGAGGCCCTGGTCAGGGGTATTGCCGCCGAGTTTGCCGCCCGCGGCGCGCCGGTTGGGGGCTTTACGGTGAACGCCGCCTCTACGGTGCTTCCCGGCTCGGGGCTTTCCTCCAGCGCGGCGGTTGAAGTTCTCTTCGGCAGGATTTTCGACTGCCTTTACGGTGAAGGAAAACGGAGCGCCCTGGAGATTGCCCAAATCGGGCAGAAGGCTGAAAATGTTTACTTTGGCAAACCCTGCGGCCTTATGGATCAGACCGCCTGCGCGTCCGGCGGGGCGGTGGCTATTGACTTCGGGGATTTGGAACATCCCAGGGTAAACCGTATTGATTTCGATTTGGCTTCCGCGGGCTTTGCGCTCTGCGTGGTGGATACCCGTGGGAGCCACGCGGACCTCACGCCGGATTACGCCGCCATTCCCGCTGAGATGAAGGCAGTAGCCGCCTTTTTTGGCAAAACAGTGCTCCGGGAGATAGATGATGAAATGGTCAGGACCCACGCGGCGGAGATACGCCAAGCCGCCGGGGACCGGGCCCTCCTGCGGGCGCTGCATTTCTTCAACGAGAACCGCCGGGTAGACACCATGCTCTCTGCCCTGGAGAAGATGAACGCCGCTTCCGGCGGAGAGGCCAAAAAGGCGGCTCTTGAATCCTTTCTTGGCCTGGTGAACAAATCCGGGGATTCTTCCTGGGAACTTCTCCAGAATGTCTACTCCCCTAAGAATCCCGTCCGCCAGGAGGTCGCAACAGCCCTGGCTCTGACCAGGGATTTTTTGGAGAAGAACTGCGGCGGAAAAGGCGCCTGCCGGGTCCACGGCGGCGGTTTTGCCGGGACCATTCAGGTTTACCTGCCCCTGGACACCCTGGACAGCTACCGCGCCCAAATGGAGATCTGCTTCGGGCCCAAATCCGCGACGGTTTTACGGATCAGGCCCATAGGCGCCGCGGAGATAAGCTTTTAATGCAGATCGCCGCCTGAGCCCCAGGTGTCCAGCTCAATGATGGTCAGGTACATGTGCTCCTTCTTTATTCCCAGCTCCCTGGTGAGGAGTTCGAAGACTTCTTTGGTGAATTTTTTCTTAGGCTCAAGATCGGCTTTTTTGTAGAGCCGCAGGTCGATAAAAGCCCCGTTGACTTCCTTCCCGGCCTTGTATATCGAATGGCCTCCTGAAAAGTCTACCAGCAGCCCGGCCTCCTCCTTTGTGGGGATAACGGAGATAAAGCGGCCAAGTTCGGCTTTGATCCGTTCCTGAAGTGCAGGGCTGAGGGTTTGGACAGTGTTAACAGCGATATAGGGCATACAATACCTCTTTTTGCGCGGAATTTGGAAGGAGTATGCGCCGAAATTCTTTCTCTGTCAAAGGGCTGTCAGCACGGCCCGGAGGGGCTAAACTTGACTCGTACTGTAAATTCCTGAGTAGTGTCATTTTTTCCCTTGACAAACAGAATATAGGGAAGTATAATCTTAATTGAAACGTTTCGATGGAGCAGAATGATGGCGACAATTAAGGATGTTGCGGCGATGGCGGGGGTTTCCGTCAGCACTGTTTCATACGCAATTAACGGTAATAGACCCATATCAGAAGAAACAAAAGCTGGTATTCAAGCGACAATGGAAAAGCTTCACTACCATCCGCATGCAATTGCACGTTCTCTTGCGAGCAAACGGACCAGGATCATTGCCATTATATTTCCACCAGTTGAACACGGGATCGGTCTCTCGGAACTTGAACTCATCATACAAGCGGCTAGCAGTGCCGCTTTTCGAGGTTATACTCTTGTTCTTTGGGCGCTTCATTCGGATAACGAGGAAGAATTAAGGAAGCTCATTCAGCAGTCCCTTGTGGATGGTGTCATTCTGATGGAAGTACATAACGGTGACCGGAGGGTTTCTTTACTCAAGGAAATGGAAGTCCCATTTATCATGCTTGGCCGGGATTCGGACAAACCATCGGAAAGTTATATTGATATTGATTTTTCTTCTACCATGATGCAATGTATTAGTTTTTTGAAAAACCTCGGACACCGGAATATTATATT
>JAITES010000199.1 GCA_031281925.1 Treponema sp.
TAGCTTTCCTGACTGCGGCCCCAGCCGGGATTCTGCGGCAGGTTGATGCAGACCCCGGCAAAGAGGTTCCCGCCCCAGGCCCGCACTTCCCGTCCGATGGCCCTGCCAATTTCCTCTTCCAGCTCCGTATCAAAACTCGCGCCCCGGCACATGGACACGGGAAAGCAGGTGCTCTTGCCCACGCCGCAAACCACCCCCCGGGGCCCATCGCAGAAACGCACGGCAGGGATACCCAGCCGCTTGCAGTCCCCGCTGGGATAGGGAATGTAGTTATAATGCTTGACCGGATCGGTCATCATCTCGTTCAGGGCCTCGGGGCCCAGGGGAACCTTGCCGCTCATTAGATAGACCTTTTCTTCAAGGCTCATCTGCGCCAGCAGGGCTTTGGCTTTTTCCGTATAGGAAAGCCGCTTTTCTTTTGTACAGATCATGTATTTTCTCCGAAATCAGTATATACCTCTCCGGGACCGGGGTAAAGTTTTTTGCGCCGTCTTGCAATTTTTCCTTTTTTTTATTATATTGAGGCTGTTCCAAAATGTCAGATTTTGGAACAAGCTCATATTTCTATAACACTATCTTTTAATGCAAGGAGGAAATGCCATGTCCGATTCGGACGGCGGGGGTAGTATAACCCGCAGAAAAAACAGAACGGCGGCATTTCCGGTCTAGAAGGGATTTGGCGAATCCTTGAACCGGATCCGGGCGCCCTGGTGCGAACGAAGGCCGGCCGTTCACAGGAGGATTCCCATGATAAAAATCCGCATACAGGACGAAAAAGGTTTTGTCGAGACCGACGCAGTGAGCAAAAACTGCTGGATAGATGCCCGCAACGTAGACAAGGAAGACATTGAACGGCTTGAAACGGAATTCAGGATCGCCCCTGAACTTCTTACCGACATCATGGACGCGGACGAGCAGGCCCGTTTGGAAAAGGAAGATGAATATACGGCCCTCATTGTCCGTCTGCCGGTAAGCGATGAAAAGGCCGAAGTGGTCTTCTACACCCAGCCCCTTGGCATCATTCTTTTTTCCGACAGGATTGTTACCATCTGCCAGAGTTCAAGCGAAGCCCTGGACGATATCGTCAAGAACCGTGTCCGCGGTTTCAGCATCAAAAACAAAAGCGCCTTTGTTCTCAATCTTCTGGGCCGCTTTGCCTTTACCTTCCTCAAATACCTCAAGGAACTCAACAAGCGTACCAATCTCATCAAGAACGAACTGCAGCGTTCCATCAAGAACAATGAACTTATCCAGCTTCTTTCCATCCAGAAGTCCCTTGTTTTCTTTACTACCAGCATCAAAAGCAACGAATTGCTCCTGGAAAAGCTGCAGAAGAGTCCCCTGATCCGCTTCAAGGAAGACGAAAAGGATCTGCTGGAGGATGTTGTAATCGAAAACCGTCAGGCAATCGAGATGGCAAACATCTATTCTTCTATATTAACGGGAACCATGGATGCCTTTGCCAGTGTTATCTCCAACAACCTCAACATTGTCATGAAACGGCTCACGGTAGTTTCCATCGTGCTCATGATCCCCACTCTTATCTACAGCTTATTCGGCATGAATGTGGCGCTTCCCTTTGAGGAGGAACCCGGGATAGGATGGATGATAATCATAATCAGCCTTATGGCCGCCGCCCTTGGAGCCGTGTTCCTCAACAGGGAACGGCAGGTAAAGCAGGCCGTCCGGCAGAAAGGAAAGGTGAAAAAACGGAAATGATAGACTTAAGAAGCGATACGGTTACCGGGCCGACTCCCGCGATGCGGAAGGCCATGGCGGAAGCGGAAGTTGGAGATGATGTCTACGGCGATGATCCGACCATGAATCGTCTAGAAAAGCTGGGTGCGGAACTTTTGGCCAAGGAAGCCTCCCTTTTTGTGCCTTCCGGAACCTTTGGGAACCAGTTGGCCCTGTTCAGCTGGTGTACGCGGGGAACCGAGGTGATCCTTGGGGACGAATGTCACATCATTCAGCATGAGGCGGGGGCTGCCTCGGTGATTGCCGGGGTACAGACCAGGCCCGTTTCCGCTCCGGACGGCATTCTCCCCGGCAGGGAAATCGAAAAACGGCTCCGCAGGCGGGATCTTCATGCGCCTGCAACTTCGCTTATCTGCCTTGAAAATGCCCATTCTCTGGGGAAGGCGCTCCCGCTTGAGGCCATGGATGAGACGCGGCGCATTGCGGATTCATGGAGGCTTCCCATTCACCTGGACGGAGCCCGGATCTTCAATGCGGCCGTTGCGCTCAAGACCGAAGCGGCTGATATTGCCCGCCGCGCTGACTCGGTGATGTTCTGCCTTTCCAAGGGTCTCTGCGCGCCGGTGGGTTCCCTTCTTGCGGGCCCCAGGGACTTCATCGCCGAGGCAAGGATGAAACGGAAGATCATGGGCGGCGGCATGAGGCAGGCCGGGATTCTCGCGGCGGCGGGGATCGTTGCCCTTAACGAACAGACCGGCCGTTTGGCGGAGGATCATGAACGGGCCCGGAATCTGGAAGATTTTTTATCGCAGATTTCCGGCGTCAGCGTGCAAAAGGGGGACATCAACATGGTGTTTTTCAGTTATGCCCCTGCAGCGGAGGGGAAAAAGGCCGCTCAAATCGTAAATTTCTTCAGGGACAGGGGGATCCTGATCAGCAGTCCCGAAAACGGCCTCTTCCGTTTTGTGACCCATTACTGGATTGGGGACAAGGAACTTGAGGAAGTGAAAAAAGCTTCCCAAGGCGCTTTTCAATGAAGACACTCAGGCCCCCAAAGACAACACGCAGAAGCGTCTTCCGGGACAGGCGGGAGAAAATTTATGACTGGATGAGCCGGGAAGGTATAGCGCTTCTGGCTGTTGAAGATACGGAAGGCAGGAGAGACCCTTCGCTTCGCTGGCTATCCGGGCTGCCTTCCGACGGCATACTCTTTCTCAGTGTGGAACGGCACTCCCTTCTCACTGCCTGGGATCTCAACCTGGCGTCCATTCACGCGGATGCGGAACACCTGCTCCCCTACAGTGATTTTAAGCGCCGGCCCCTGGAAGCCTTGAGGAGCGCCGCGGCAATGCTCAAGATTCCGTCGGGTTCCAGGATGGAGATCTCCCCTGCGACCCCCTATCCCCTCTTCCTGGACTATGTGGGAAATGTCGGAGACTTCGATGTCCTCTGCCGCCGGGAAGGGGCATGGCAGGAGATGGAGCAGCTTAGGGCCCTAAAGGATGAAGGGGAGATCGCGCTCATCAGGAAGGGAGCGGAGGCGACCAACAGCCTCCTCAGGCTTCTGGAAAAACAGATCCTCAGCGGGAAGATCAAGACCGAAGCCGACGCCGCCCTGCTTATCGAAGCCGAATGCCGCAAACTCGGCTGTGAGGGCACCGGATTTGAGACCCTCGCTGCGGGCCCGGAACGGAGCTTCGCGATTCACTCATTTCCTCCCTATACCGCCTCCCCCTTCGGCAGCCGGGGGCTTTCCATTCTCGACTTCGGCCTCAGGATGGGAGGTTACTCCACGGATGTGACCATGACTATTGCCAGGGACTGCTCCCCTGCCCAGGAAAAGATTGTCTCCCTGACGGAAAAGGCCTACGATCTGGCGCTTTCCATGGTGAAGAACGGCGAAAGTACCCGGAACATTGCCGCGGCTGTGGACAGGTTCTTTGCCCGTTCCAAACAGTTCATGCCCCACGCTCTGGGCCACGGAATCGGCCTTGAGGAGCATGAACAGCCGTCCATCAGGAACCGGGATGACAACCAGTGGGTACTCGCGCCGGGTATGATCTTCACACTGGAGCCGGGGCTCTATGATCCGCTTTTGGGCGGCTGCCGTCTTGAAAACGACATCCTCCTCGGCGAAAAGGGGCCGGAAGTCCTCACGGAAGCGCAGATCCTGAGGCTGTAAAATAAGTTTTGTTGTAAAGCGCCGCGGGCGTACTGTGGGTATTGTATCCCGCCTGCGGATCAAGTATGCTGAAAACCATGAAGGTTTGGGTAAAACTGCTCATCGGCTCCCTTATGGGAGTCCTGCTGGGATTTTTCCTTCCCGTGGATAATGAGAAAATTCTTTCCTCTCTCCTCTGGCTGGAGGAACTGGCTCTCCGGATAGGCCGGTATACCGTCGTTCCCATTTTGATGTTTTCCCTTACCATTGCCGTGTATGAACTCAGGCAGGACGGGCTGTTCTGGCGGCTGGTGCTGCGGATCTTTCTGGTCATTGCGGGAAGCGCGGTTTTTGTAATTGCATCGGGGGTACTGGTAACCCTGTTCTTCCCTCCCGCCCGGATTCCAATCCTCATTGAAGAACAGCTTGAAACGGTGAGTCTGGGGGTGGCGGAAAACATAATCTCCCTGTTCCCCCCGAACATGCTTTCTGCCATAGTAAACGACGGCGCCTATATCTTTCCAATCTGCATATTTTCCTTCTTTCTGGGCATGGGGCTTTCCTATGACAGAAACTATACCAAACCGGTAACGGCGCTGCTTGATTCCCTCTCCCGGATTTTTTACCATATCTATTCATTTTTTTCCGAAGTCCTGGGGCCGGTAATGATCGCGCTGGCCGCCTATTGGGCCATACGTTTTCACAGTATACTCAAGGCGGATGTGTTTCGCGATCTGATAATGCTTCTGGGGGTCTACAGTATTATTCTGGGCTTTGTGATTCTCCCCCTCTTCCTGTATCTGCTCAAGCCCAAGCTGAATCCGTGGATCATCCTCTACGGTTCCCTGGGGCCCGCGATTGCGGCCTTCTTTTCCGGGGACATTAACTTTACCCTGCCTGTACTCCTCAGGCATAGCAAGGAAAATCTGGGAGTGCAGAGAAGGTGTAACGCAGTAACGCTGTCGCTTCTGTCTACCTTCGGAAGGGCGGGAAGCGCCATGGTTGCGGCTTCGGCATTTATCGTGATCATAAAATCCTATTCCAGTCTGGGAATCGACCTGTCCGATATTCTGGTTATCGGCTTCCGCTCTCTCCTTATCTCTTTCCTTCTTGCCCGGCATCCCGGAGACGGGGCCTACACGGCCCTTGCGGTTCTCTGCCTGGGTTACGGACGGGGCTTTGAGGCGGGCTACCTCATTCTCAAGCCCATGGCCTTTTATCTCATTGCGGTAGGTACTTTTCTGGATGTAATGCTTACCAGTTTTGCATCCTGTGCAATTGCCCGGCTTTCCGGCTTCATGGAAGAAAAAAGTGTAAGACACTTCATTTAAGATTTGGTACAAGGAAAATTGGAGATATGGAAATTACACAGGAATTTATCGAAGGGCTTGAGATTAACGAAATTGTCCTGATGAAAAAAATCGCGGAAGGCCTGTCAATCGGTATGGGACAGGTTTCCGCGGTTATCGGTTTATTGAACGAAGGGAGTACCGTTCCCTTTATTGCCCGTTACCGGAAGGAAAAGACGGGCAGCCTTGATGAGGTACAGATCCGGGACATTGAGCACCGGTTTTCCGGCGGGAAGAATCTGGAAGGCCGCAGGATAGAGATTATCCGGGGGATCTTTGAACAGGGAAAACTCAGCGAAGCGCTCTACGAAAACATCATGAAGGCCGCTACCCTGGCGGAACTTGAAGACATCTACGCTCCGTATAAACGGAAGAAGAAAACCCGCGGCATGCTCGCCGTCGAAAGGGGCCTTGAACCTTTGGCGGACGCCATGGTGATTTTAGAGGAAGCGCCCCTGCGGGAAAAGGCTCGTTCCTTCATCGTCGAAAACAGTGAAAATCCCGAACTTTCCGTTGCCAGTGTGGAAGAGGCCCTCCAGGGCGCCATGGATATTATTGCGGAACGGGTGTCCCAGGATACGGAAAACCGCGCTTCCGTCAAGGCTTTCTATATCAAAGACGGCAGGATCATTGTCAAGGCTTCGCAGAGACCCGGCGTCGGGGACGAGGAAGCCAAAAAGACCAGCACCTACCAGATGTACTGGGACTATACGGAACCCCTCTCCCGGATCAAGGCCCACCGTATCCTCGCCGTCAACCGGGGCGAAAAGGAAGGCGTACTGGAGCTTACCATCGATGTGGATGAGAACAGCGCCGCGGAAATGCTGCAGAGGAAGTACGAGATTCACAATGATTACCACAAGACCGCAATCGAAGACGGATTGAAAAGACTCCTCTCGCCCGCGGTTATCCGGGAGATCCGGGGAGACCAGAGTGAAGCGGCCGACGATCACGGCATATCGGTGTTCAGCCAGAATTTGAAGAATCTCCTTATGCAGCAGCCGATCAAGGGGACCAGGGTACTGGGCATAGATCCCGGCATACGCACGGGAACCAAGTGCGCCTTTCTGGATGATACAGGTAAGTATCTGGGAAGTTTTGTAATCTATAATCACAAAGTTGAAGAAGCAAAAAAACTTATTCTGGAGGGAGTCAAGCGGTACGACATACGGCTTATCGCCATCGGGAACGGAACGGGTACCAGGGATGTACAGGAGATTGTTGCCCAGGTTATCGCGGAAAACGCCCTGGAAATTCTCTATACCGTTGTTGATGAAGACGGCGCTTCGGTGTATTCGGCCAGCGACATTGCCCGTGAAGAATTCCCCGAGCTTGATTTAACAATCCGGGGGGCAATCTCCATCGGACGGCGGCTTCAGGATCCCCTTGCCGAACTGGTGAAGATCGATCCCAAATCCATCGGGGTAGGGCTCTACCAGCATGACCTTAACCAAAAAAAACTTTCCGATACACTGGACGAAGTTGTTTCTTCGGTGGTAAACAATGTCGGGGTCAATCTCAATACTGCCAGCGTGTCTCTGCTTAAATATGTTTCGGGGATCAACTCATCCCTTGCAAAAAAAATTGTAAAGTACCGGGACGAGAAGGGCCGCATTGCCAGCCGGGATGAGCTTACCGGAGTTCCGGGCATGGGGCCGAAATCCTATGAACAATGCGCCGGTTTTCTCAAGATTCCCGAAAGCCCGGATCCTCTGGACAACACCTGGGTACACCCCGAAAACTATGCGGCGGCCCGTGAGATACGCAGTACCATTACTACCAACTCCAACCTCTCCTCCGCCCTTGTAAAGGAACTTCGGGAAAAACACGGGATTGGAGAGACTACGATCAACGACATCATTGAAGAGCTTAAGAAACCCAACCGCGATCCGCGTGAGGGTTATCCCAAACCCCTGATGCAAAAAGGCGTAGTTACCTTTGAAGATCTCGCGGAGGGAATGATGATCTCCGGGAAGATCAAAAATGTCGTTGACTTCGGCGCCTTTGTGGATCTGGGGATCAAGGAAACCGCTCTGGTACATATCTCCGAGATGAGCGACCATTTTGTGAAGGATCCTCTGGAGCTTGTAAAAGTCGGTGATGTACTGGAATTCAAAATCATAAGCCTCGACAGGGAACGCCGCCGCATAGGGTTATCCAGAAAAACAGACGGCGGAAAGAAGAGTGAAGTGCAGAAAACAGAAAATAGAAATAGAGAAACAAGACGGATAGTTGTAAAGGAAAAACCGGACAATACTTCCGACGGCACCATGTACAATCCCTTTGCGGAAGCCTTAAAAAAAATGAGGGAAAAACGGTAGGTATCCATGTGCGACTTGAGTAGTTTAATATGAGCGCATTGCTAAAGGAGGGGCTGCTGCACTTGATGCATGATGATCCTGACATAGACAAGCTGTGCGGCAGCCGCTTCGATGCGATTCAGGAACTCCTGGAGAAGTACGTTTGCGAAATAGAGCTTTTTAATGAGGCTTACGGCCTTGTGAATGTTCAAAGTCATGATGAACTTATCGTAAAACATATTCTTGATTCTCTGTCTCCTTTGGGAATCCTGTTCCGTATACTTTCCGCTGTTCCCCGGGCATCGGGCAAAGTTGCGGACATCGGTTCCGGCGCCGGTCTTCCCGGTATTCCGCTTGCGATTGCAATGCCGGAAATTTTCTTTAGCCTTGTCGAAAAGATGGGACGCCGTGTGGGTTTCCTTAAAAATTCCCTGGCCCTGCTTGCCCTTCCCAATGCCGGAATCATTGAAAAGGAAATGGAAAAACTGGAAGCGGAACAATTCGATCTCATTGTCTGCCGTGCCTTCAAACCGCTAAGCGCGGATCTCATAAAAAAATTCAGGCGGCTCCTCAGGGCCGAAGGTTCCATGGTCTTTTATAAAGGAAGGCTGGAAAAAACCGCCGGAGAGATTGGAGAATCGGGGATTGGAAATACGTGCCGCCTTGTAAAAATCAGCGTTCCCTTTCTCGACGAAGAACGGCATGTCCTTGTGCTGAAGGCGGAATGAATATGAATTTCCACGGAATGAAAGTCGCCGAAAGGTCAATCCGGAATTACCTTTCAGGCAGAGTCTTTATGGCAAGGGACGGAAATGAGGATCTGATCATTGCCGATCATGTTCCGGGTTTCCGCGGCCGGGTTCTGGAAGAAGGCGTCATTGCCGCGGCTCTTAACCATGAAAATGCCTGTGTCCTGCGGAAACTCTTTCCCTTTACCGCACCGGGACGGGTTTTGGGAAAGGAACGGAGTTTCGGTCTGGGAGACAGGCTTGGAATTGCGACGGCCGGACACATAAAGGTTTTTGAAAAGTACGACGCGTTTCCCGTTTTTGCCCAGCAGTCGATGCGGGAATTGAATCTTACGGGCCGCACTTACGAAGAAGTCCTCGACGCGGCAAGCTTTGCCGTTTTCAGGGCGGGCTTTACCAAAACCTGGGGCGCGGACGGGGATCACCTGAAGACCGCGGAGAATATTGAATACGCCCTTTCCCTTGGTTACAGCATGATAACGCTGGATTGTTCGGATTATATCAGGCCCTTTGCGGAAAACGCCGCCCCTCCCCTGAATGCGGCATATAAAGAAAAATATACGGGAAAAAAATTTGATATTGATTCGGAACATGGCATTACCATTGATTTTTCGGAAGATGATCTGAAAAGCATAACCGGTATTTACGGCGAAGCGATCAACTTTGCCGTTGAAATGTACAACCGCTTCCTGAAAGACGGAAAATACGAAGCCGATTTCGAAATATCAATCGATGAAACCTCAAATCCCACAAGCCCCCGGGAACATTATTTTATTGCAAGGGAACTGAGGGATGCAAAGGTGGATTTCAAAACCCTGGCTCCCCGTTTCTGCGGTGAATTCCAGAAAGGAATTGATTACATCGGGGACTTGAACCAGTTTAAAAAAGAGATAAAGATCCATGCCGCCATTGCCAGGCACTTCAATTATAAACTGAGTATACATTCGGGTTCCGACAAGTTCAGCGTTTTTCCCATTATCGCAGAAGAAACCCGCTGTTCCTTTCACACCAAGACGGCCGGCACCAACTGGCTTGTCGCCATGAAGCTTGTATCGCAAAAAGATCCGTCTCTTTACCGGGAAATTCACCGCTTTGCGTTGAGCGTCTTTGATGAAGCGAAAAAGTATTATCATGTAACAGGCGATCCTTCAAAGATTCCCGGCCTTGATTCCCTTGAAGACGCCGAACTTCCTTCCCTTTTTGACAACGATGCGGCAAGACAGCTCATACACATCACCTACGGCTTGATCCTCAGTTCCAAAAACAGGAACGGAATTTTTACGTACCGCGAAAGGCTCTACAAACTCTGGAACGAATATGCGGAAGACTATGAAGAGGCGCTGGAAGAACATATCGGCAGACACCTGGATCTTCTGGGTGTAACAAAACAGCGGGGTGAAAAGTGAAAGATCAAACCATGCCCAACAATTCACTCGAACATGAGAGGAAGTCTCGTGCGTTAATCAGCGTATATAACAAGGAAGGCCTTGCGGATCTGGCCCGGCGCCTGTCTTCCCATGATTGGGAGATCCTTTCCACAGGCGGAACCGCAAAGTATCTTAAAGATCTGGGGATACCCATACGCGATGTTTCGTCGGTTACCGGTTTCCCGGAATGTCTTGACGGCAGAGTGAAAACTTTGCACCCCGCGGTTCACGCGGGTCTCCTTGCCAGACGGGATGACGATTCCCATATAAAAACACTTGAAGAACTCAGGATCAGTCCCATTGATATCCTGTGCGTTAACCTCTATCCTTTTTTTGAAAAGGTAAAGGCCGATCTCAGTCAGGAAGAAACAATCGAATTTATTGATATAGGCGGGCCGGCCATGCTCCGTTCCGCCGCAAAAAATTTCCGCGATGTTATCGTGCTAAGCGATCCTGAAGATTACGGGGAACTAATCGATCTGATTGAACATAAAGCCATTGAAGAGAACAGGGTTCCT
>JAITES010000244.1 GCA_031281925.1 Treponema sp.
GTCCGATCGTATACGGTTGAAGAACGGAGTAGGGGGATTTATACTGTGACAGGAGACATCATTCCCACCTAAGCGAGAGCGAATGTGAGAATGGTAGAGGAGGCGATACGAATGAGTGATGTGACACTGGAACAGGTACTTGAGAGGACAGGGCTTACGGCTAAATGGGAAGCCAGAGGTGAAGCGCGGGGAGAGGCCCGGGGTAAGATGGAAGGCAAGCGTGAAGTAGCCAAAAAACTTATAAACATAGGGCTGCCTCTTGAACAGATTGCCCAGGTTACCGGGCTGGACATTGAAACTCTTACGCAATACAGAGAATAGTTCGCTTTTTTCCTCTTGCATTTTAACCTATACTGTTGTATAGTACCTGTATGGCTGAAATGCTGGAACTGGGTGAAAAAATTTCCATTCTTGCCGGGGCGGCAAAGTATGACGCTTCCTGCGCCTCTTCGGGCAGTGAGGGGCGGCACGGGAAGACGGGAGAAGGGGGCTTTGGTTCCACTTTCGCGGCGGGGGTTTGCCACTCCTGGACTGAGGACGGCAGGTGTGTGAGCCTCCTCAAGGTGCTCTTTTCCAATGTCTGCCGTTTTGACTGCGCGTACTGTGTGAACCGCTCTTCAGCGGATGTTAAACGCAGCAGCTTTACCGTCCGGGAACTGGTGGATCTGACAATCGAATTCTATAAGCGCAATTATATCGAAGGGCTGTTCCTCTCTTCCGGGATCTTTGCAGATCCGGACATTGTGATGGAAAAACTCATTGAGGTTGCAAAAACCCTGCGCACCGAAGCGGGTTTCGGCGCGTATATCCATCTCAAGATAATTCCCGGCGCGGGGGAGCGGCTTATCAGGGAGGCGGGGATCTGGGCGGACAGGCTCAGTGTCAACATAGAGCTGCCTACCGATAAAAGTCTGCAGCATCTGGCGCCCCAAAAGTCAGGCAGGGTGATCCTTGGGGCCATGGGGGATTTTTCGGCCCTGAACAGTCAGTTTGAAGAAGACCGCCGCAGGAGCCGTTTTTCTCCTTCCGGCAAAAATTCCGCGCCTCTCTTTGCCCCGGCGGGGCAGAGTACCCAGCTTATTGTCGGGGCAAGCGCGGAGGATGACAGAACCATTGTCAATCTTTCAAGTTCCCTCTACCGGAAATTCGCCCTCCGCAGGGTCTACTATTCGGCCTTTACCCCTGTCGGGAGGGGCTACGGGAAGAGTGACTCCAGGCTTCCCGATATTGCGTTTCCGCCCCTGATCCGGGAACACAGGCTCTACCAGGCGGACTGGCTGCTCCGGTTTTACCATTTTTCCGCGGGAGAAATTCTCGATGAAGATTCCGCCTTTCTCGATCCCCACATCGACCCGAAAACCGCCTGGGCTCTCAAGCATATGGACTGGTTTCCCATAGAGATCAACAGGGCTTCCTACGAGGAACTCCTCCGGGTTCCCGGTATCGGCGCAAAAAGCGCCCGCAGGATCATTGAAACCCGGCGTTCCCGTTCCATAGATTTGGACGGCCTCCGCCGCCTTGGGGCCGTGATGAAACGCGCCCGTTATTTTGTCAGCGCGGGGGGCCGTTTCCTTGAACGCCCGGAAGATCCGGCCCGTATCCGCAGAATCCTTGCGGATCAGGACGGGGCAGGTCTTCAGCTGCCTCTCTTTGAATTTTAATGGGGAGGGAAGTTTTGCCCTGCCGGGTTAGCGTTCATGAATGAATTTTCAGGGCCGGTATTCTACGACGGAACTCTCGAAGGGCTTTTTTCGGTTCTGGGCAGGGCATGGAAACACGGCAGGGCGCCTGCCGCGGTGCTCCCCCGGTACAGGCGGAATGAAGCCATGCAGGACTCTCCTGTGGAAGGCTCCCTCTTCCAGTCCCTGCCGGATGAAGTTCCCGCGGAAGAAACGGAAAGCGGCGGGGAAAACGGTGTTGGAGAAGTGCTCTTTGAACTTTCATGTACGGCCCATGAAGCCTTTGTCTGCGGCTGGATGAGCGAACTGCCCATAGAGACGGAGATTATACGCTATGCCTTTGGGGTGCTCTCCGCGGCCAGGGCGGCCGATCCGTACCACCGGACGGGGTCACAGCAGGCCAGGGAAGGAGCCGAAAGGGCATCCCGGAACCGTCTCGATCCCGACGCGCGAACCGTGCTGGAAACAGCGTTCAAGGTGGGGCGGGAAATAGACCGGCTCAAAGGGCTCCTGCGTTTCAGTCCCGGTGACACAGGCGTCTATACCGCCCGCTGTTCACCGGATTATTTTGTACTACCCGCGCTGGCCGATCACTTCTGCCGCCGTTTCGCCGGGAGTCCCTGGGCCCTCATCGACGAGAAACGGCGCCTTGTCCTTCTCCGGCCCGCGGGCGGGGAAGCCTGTCTTCTGCCTCTGGATGAAGGGCAGGCCCGCCTTTATCCGCCTGAGTCTCCGCCTTGTTTGGCTTTTCCTGGCCGGGCCGGGGAAAACGATCCCTGGGAACATCTGTGGAAGCATTACTTCAAAACCATCAACAATCCCGCACGGGAAAACCCCTGTCTTCAACGCCGCTTCATGCCCCGGCGCTACTGGAAATACCTTCCCGAAAAACAGTAGGAAGTCCGTGTAACCCGGCTCAACTGTGTATTTTTTACTGAATAGCATAAGCAAATGGTTTTTTGTATAGTTGAATTAGTTTTGAAGATACTTTAATTCGGAGGCATGCATGAGGTTTTTTCCCCGCAGGGGGATGTGTTTGTTCTTTCTTTTCATCCTCTCTATGGCTCTTTTTGGGCAGGAAGAGGAGTCTCTGGCCATCACGCTGGAGGAGGCTGTCCGTATGGCCCTGGATACAAGTCTCAATCTGCAAAAATCCAGGCTGGATCTTTCCGATGCCGAATATTCGTCAAAGCATCTGTGGGCTCAGGTTTTTCCTTCCCTCAGCGCGGGCGGGGGCATCAGTTACGGAACCGGCCTTTTTGTCGATCCCGGTTTTAAGGCCGATGCCGCCAATTTCGGCTACAGCCTTTCCGCCGGTGTCTCACTGGGCCTCAATGCGGGGATTCCCTACCGGATGAAGGGTATCAGGCTTGCCTATGAGGGGGCCCTTCTCTCCTACGATGATGCATGCAGGCAGCTTGAAATTCAGGTGACCAAGGCTTTCTATACCCTGATTGCGGAGCGGGAAAATGTTTCACACAAGCAGGATGCCCTGAATCTTGCGGAACGGCAGCTTGAAAAGGCCAGGATCAGCTATGAAAACGGTTTTACCGGGGAACTCAGCCTTCTCAACAGCCGGCTGGCCGTGGAGGTGGCCCGTTCCGATCTGAGCGGCGCCCGTTCTTCGGCCGAGCAGAATCTTGCTTCGTTTCTCGACCTTATCGGTCTTGAGCGGCAGGCTGTTCATCTTGAAGGAGAAATTGAAGTAAGTCCCGTAAAGGCGGACAGCGAATTCCTCATTGCCCGGTATCTTTCCGGGCGGCCGGATATTGCGGAGAAGCGGCTTGCCCTTGAATCCGCGGAGAATACCCGGAAGCAGGACAGCATTGGGGAGAGGGCTCCTTCCCTGAGGCTCGCCGCCGATTGGGGAGGCCGGGGCAACGGGGGAGAAGACGGCAAATTCACCGATTCGGTGTCGGGCTCCGTGTCGCTGAGTATCCCCATCAATCCCTGGATTCCGGGGACTACGGAAAACCAGACTCTGCGCAAGGCGGGATCCGCTGTTGAAAAAGCCAGGCTGGATCTGAAAAGCGCGGAAACCAGCGCTGCCCAGGAGATTCGTACCCTGACGATGAAGCTGGAAAGTTCCCTGGAGGCCCTGGAGATCAACAGGCTCAGGCTAGAAATTGCCCGGCGGAACCATGAATTGTCGGAACAGGGTTTTCAAAACGGCACGGTAGAGTCCCTGTCCCTGGAGGATGCCCGTAAGAGTCTCAATGAGGCCCGGTATTCCCTGCTTCAGAGTGAACTTTCCTGTCTTACAACGGTGCTGGATCTTGCCGCGGCGGTGAATACGGACTGGCGGGAGTTGATGCGTCATGAAGAGTGAGCTTGTTCCAAAACTCAGGTTTTTTTGGAACAGCATCGAGTAAAAATTGGGCTGCGGAAGCCCATCCCGGGAGTGAAGAGTGAAAAAAAAGTCGGGTGTCTCCATCGCGGTAACGGTCGTTATTGTTCTGTTGATTCTTCTCTTTGCAGGGCTCAGTGTCCGCATGGTTCTGGCCCGCAGAGCCGGCGGGGAAACACTTCCGGCCGGAGGTCCTCAACAGGACGCCGCCGGAGGGGAAGGACGGCCCGCACAGGGTTCAACGCAGCGTACCCTTTCCGTGGTGAGGGTGCATGAAGTCGATTTGGGAACCATCGAGAACAGCGTGGTGCTCAACGGGGATGTGCTGGCCCGGAATCAGGTGTCCATATACCCCGCGGTCGGGGGCAAGCTTACCGAAATCAGGCTGGGCATAGGGGACATGGTATCCGGGGGGGATGTGGTTGCCATGGTCGATCCTTCCCGTCCCGGCGAAAGTTACTCCCTGAGTCCCGTCATCTCTACGGTGAGCGGCACCATCCTGCAGGTAAACTACAGCGCGGGAGATACGGTAAGTACCGGAGCGGCCCTCTATGTGGTTGGGGATCTCTCCACGCTGGTGGTGGAAACCTTTGTGCCGGAACGCTTTGCCAATGCCGCCCGCCGGGGACTTTCCGCCCAGGTGATGCTGGAGGCTCTGCCCGGCGAGGTTTTTACCACCCTTGTAGATGAACTTTCCCCGGTACTCGATCCTGCAAGCAGAACTCTCAAGATACGGCTCCGCTTTACCAGGGGGGATTCACGGATAAAGGCCGGCATGTTCGCCACGATAAGCCTTGTAACCAATACCCGATCCGGTGTGCCGGTTGTTCCCCGGCAGGCCCTGATCAACACCTACGGCAGGTGGATCGTTTTCATTACGGATGAAGGGAACACGGCCCGCCGCCGGGAAGTGCAGCCCGGGCTTGAGAATGAGGAACTGGTTGAGATTCTGGAAGGAATTGAAACCGGGGAGAAGGTTGTTGTCGCGGGCCAGAATTTTTTGAGCGACGGGGATCCTGTCAGGCTGGTTGAATGATGAGCATGTCCAAAAGGGGTAGTATTTGAACATTTCCGGTTATTCAGTCAAACGGCCTGTTACCATCGTGGTACTCTACGCCCTGGCCATCGGGGTGGCCCTTACCATGGCGCCCAACCTGGCGGTGGATCTCTACCCCTCGGCAACCCCGCCGGTGCTTTCGGTGTACACCCGTTTCCCCGGCGCAGGGCCTGCGGATGTGGAGGCCAACGTTACCGAAAGACTGGAACGTTCCCTCGCTTCTTCCAGGGGACTGGTCAACATGACCAGCAATTCCCAGTTTGAAGCCAGCTTCATCAATCTGGAGTTTGCCTACGGCACGGACATGGACAAGGCGGTAACAGATGCCCAGACCCTGCTCAACCGTCTGGCAAACTCCCTGCCCGACGGGACAGAATCCCCCATAGTCCGCCGCTTTGACATGAGTGCCATGCCCATTATGCGGCTTGTTGTCCGGGGCAACTATCCGCCGGATCAGCTGCGTATCTTTGCCGAGGACGAGATCCAGGCCAACATCGAGCGGATCGACGGAGTTGCCTCCGCGGAAGTTACCGGCGGCACCACCCAGATAGTCAAGGTTGCCGTTTCCCTGAACCGTCTTGCCGCATTCAAGCTCACCCTGAATGACGTTACCACTGCCCTTAAAGGCCAGAGCATCCTCTCCTCCGGGGGAAACCTCAGGCGGGGAACGCGGGAATACCAGATCATGACCGAGGAACAGCTTACCAGCGTGGATCAGGTAAAGCGCCTCGTGGTCAAGGTTACCAATATTCCTGCGGGGCAGGGAGGAATCAACGTAAACCGTTCCATGGTACTCCGTCTTGAAGACATTGCCGAGGTGAGCCTTGCCTACAACGACAATGCGGCCCGCGTCTATGTGAACGGCATGAGCGGGGTCTACATTCAGGTTACCAGCGAAAGCGATTCCAACCAGGTTCAGGTAGCCGACCGGGTTAAGGAAGCCCTGGAAGAGATCAATACCCAGCTTCCCCGCGGCATTTCCCTTGAGGTGCTTTCCGACAACACCACCATGATCAGCGCCACCCTGGATCAGGTCTACTCCAACGCCATACAGGGCGCCCTGCTTGCCATGCTGATCCTCTTCATATTCCTCCGGAACATAAAGGGAACCATTATCATAGGATTGTCGATCCCTGTTTCTATACTCCTGACGATCATGTTTATGGCGATCTTCGGCTTTACCCTCAATCTCCTTACCATGACGGGCCTCATCATGGGGTTGGGCATGACCATGGACGGCGCCATCGTAATTCTGGAGAATGTTCACAGCTACCGGGAACGGGGGGCAAAGGCTCCCATTGCCGCAATTCTGGGCAGCAGGGAGATGCTCCGGGCGATCTTCACGTCTTCGGCCACCACCCTCTGCGTCTTCATTCCCCTTATCATCTGGAGGAACGATCTTGAACAGATGGGGCAGCTCTTCAGCGATCTGATCTTTACCGTGTGTATCTCGCTGATATGTTCCCTGGTTGTGGCGGTTACCCTGGTGCCGAGCCTCTGCGGTTCGATCCTCAAGCTGAATACCCGCAGGCAACAGCCCCTCAAGTTCGCTCCCCTGCGTTTTGTTGACGACCGTATGGAAGGCCTTTTTACCAGACTTGATTCGGCCTACAAAAAGGGGCTGGAGTACTGTCTCTCCCACCGGGCCGCGGTGATACTGCTGGTGCTGGCCGTCTTTTGTTTTTCCCTGCTTCAGTTCCAGGGCATCGGCATGAACATGTACATGCGTACCAGAACAGACGACAATGTAACAATAAATGTGTCCATGCCGCAGGGAACCACCATCGAAACAACCGAACAGATACTCCTCGACCTTGAGGAGATTGTTAAAAAAGAAGTGCAGGGTTACATAAATCTTATCCTCACCGCCCGGCAGAGCGGAACCAATCAGGGGACTTTCCAGATCACCCTGCCCGAACCGGCTCTGCAGATTGATACCCCGGCGAGCATTCAGCAGAAACTGGCCTCCTACTTCCGGGGCCTGCCCGGAGCGCGGCTTTCCTTCCGTGCCGGCCGCGGCATGGGCAACACGTCGGCAGTGGAGATTACCGTAAGCTCACGGGATTACACGGCGATCATGGAGAGCGCAAACGAGATCCTGGGGATCATAACCCGGTATCTCCCGGAGATTGAAAACGCCGCGGTGAATATTGATGAAGGGGCGCCCCAGCTCCGGATAGAGATTGACCGGGACAGGGCCAGCGCCATGGGCGTTTCTCTTGCCACCATCGCCGCCGAGATTCGTACCGCCATGGACGGTACCACCGCTACCACGATCACCCAGGGGGAAAGACTTGTTGATGTGGATGTGATGCTCCGGGATGAAGACCGCCGGGGGCTGCCCAATCTCGACGCCGTTTTTGTCATGAGCCGCAACGGAGACCGCATTGCCCTTTCAAATCTTGCCCGTATATCCGAAAGCCGTTCTCCCTCTTCCATCCGCCGGGAAAACCGGGAACGCGTGATCCGCGTCACGGGGGATCTGCCGCCGGGAATCGCCGCAACGGACATGCAGCAGCGGCTTGAGGCGACGGTAAAAGAGTACCTGGTACCCCGCGAGGGGGTAACGGTCCGTTATCTGGGGGAAGCCGCGGAGATCCGCAGCTACTACGGTCGTTTCATCTTTATCATTATCGCGGCAGTGTTCCTGGTCTTCGGACTCATGGCAAGCCAGTTTGAATCCTTTGTGGATCCCCTGATCATCTTCTTTTCCATTCCGCTCCTTTTGATTGGAGTGATATGGATCTACAAACTCTCAGGACAGGCAATGTCCATGTTCAGCGTGGTAGGGATTGTCGCCCTGGTAGGCGTGGTGGTGAATAACGGAATCGTCCTTGTGGATTATACCAACACCCTCCGGGCACGCGGCCTTAAAGTCCGGGAGGCCTGTATCGAAGCGGGACGGAACCGCCTGCGCCCCATCCTGATGACCAGCCTCACCACTATCCTGGGCATGGCTCCCATTGCCTTCTTCCCCGGCGCCGGAGCCGATACCATTCAGCCCATCGGCAAGACCTTTGTCGGCGGACTTTCAGTTTGTTCGGTCATGACCCTCTTTGTAACTCCGGTGATGTACTCCCTCCTCAATTCCAGGCATGATAAAAAAACGAACAAAAATACCGGGGAATGACCAGTGGCTAATCCGGGGAACAGAATCGGCCATGGAACGAAGTCTCACGCGGAAAAGATAAAGGCCGCCATAGTAGGACTCGGGCGCATCGCCAGCCTCCTTGAGGATGACAGCCTGAGGGAAAAACCGGCAACCCATGCGGGGGCCATTGCCGCAAACCCGGACTGCCTCCTCGTTGCAGGCTGCGACATTGACGAAGAGCGGAGGCAGCTTTTTACCCGGCGCTGGCAGGTTCCCGTTTATGCCGATGCGGAATCCATGCTTGCCGAACACAGACCGGAAATCCTCCATATAGCAACCCACCCGGACAGCCACCTCTTCTACTGCCGCCTTGCCGCCTCCTGCGGCGTTCCGCTTGTTGTCTGCGAGAAGCCTCTTGCGGACAGCCTCAGGGCCGCCCGCTCCATTGCGGCCCTCCATCAATCCGGGAAGATCAAAATTATAACCAACCACGAACGCCGCTATTCCGCGGACTATATCAGGATGAAGGAGATCCTCGACAGCGGCAGCCTGGGCGCCCTCCTCAGCGTAAGGGCCTGCCTCTGCTTCGGGAAGAACCGCCGCCTGGATGAGATGCTCTGGCACGACGGCACACACCTGGCCGACGCCCTCATGTTTCTGGGCGGAGGGCGCCTCAAACACGAAAAATGCTGGGGCGCCGGCCTCCGCGGTAAAACGGGAACTTCCTGGCTTGCAGGCAGCATAAGCGCCGGCGGCGGAAACTCAAAACATTCCGTACCCTTTGTCATTGAGCTTGGGGCCGGGAGGGATCACCTCATCTTCGAGATGGAGTTTTCCTGCGAACGGGGCAGACTCAGGATAGGGAACGGAATTTTTGCAGTCTGGGAG
>JAITES010000266.1 GCA_031281925.1 Treponema sp.
ATAAACAGGGTTGCTTCCATGGGCTTGTCCGCCAGTTTCTCCGCCCAAAACACATAGCCGTCCAGCCCCTTTCCGTGGGGATTGGTTCCGGCAAGGGCCAGTAAATCCTGAATGAGGGACGGAAAGGGGACTTCCACCGTCCGGCATTCGTTGGTTTTGGTGGTCTTGAGGCCGTCCAGCCTGTTCCAGGAATGCCGTACATAAAGGCAGTCCTTCCCTAAATCTTGTATCCGCAGGCCCTGTATCTCCCCGGCCCTCATACCGGTAACCATGGCTAGCATATTGGCAAGTCTCGCCCTTTCATCCTTCCACTCAACCTTGAAAACCGCCGCCGCCAGTTCGGGGGTAAGTATCTGCCTCTCCCCCGCCTTGCCGGAAAACCAGGTGATGCCTTGGGTTATGTCCCGGTCTATCATTTCCTTGTTGAATGCCCATGACAGGGCGATAGTCCCCGCCTGAATGATGGTGTTTTTCCGTTTCGCCGACTGCGGAATTCGGACACCTTTGGTTTCCGGGAGAGTCTCAAAATACTCGATGAAGGCTTCTATATCCTGCCGGGTGATTTCACCTAACAGTTTCCCCTGAAAATAGGGTATCCAGTACCGTTTGACCGCCCCGGACTGTTCCCGGCAATACCGCCGGTGTATCCCGTGGTTCTTTCGGAGTTTCTCTTTGATGTAGGGGGAGTTTTCGTAATCCCAGAAGTTGATAAGGTATTCGGCAAAGTCCCGGTCTTGTCTGGTTCCCGCCATAACCGCCGATTTCAGAAAGCCCCGGCGTTTCAGTTCATCGACGATAAACTGTACATCGTCAAAATCGGCTTCCTTCGCCAGATTCCGCACGGTGTACTGTTTAAGGTCGATTGTACTGTCTTTTTTGGGGACTCCCTGACGATACCATTCCCAGGCGGTCTTAATAGCCGCCGTCTCATCGGTCTGCCGGGTACTGATGAGAGGCATATACGCCCCGGTTTTCTCGTTCTTGAATGAGACCAGATACGAGGGCCTATCCGCCCTCTTGATGATGGAAAAAGGAAGAGGTTTTTTCATGTTCCTAACCCTTGCAGAACGGCATGGAAGGCGAATTACGGAATCCTGTCCGTATGTCGTCTTATATGTCATTCGTATTCGGCAATGGTTAAGAACGCCCTTTGGAAGGGGAAGCTCCCCACAAAGGCTGGTACAACGTACCACTCCTTGTGTTTAGATAGACCAATATACCCCACCGATGGGGTGTCTCATATTTAGCAGGGACAGGACTCGAACCTGTGACCTCCGGGTTATGAGCCCGACGAGCTGCCAACTGCTCTACCCTGCGTTGTAATTGTTAATATACTATATTTCGTCTAGAAAAGTCAAGTGGTGGGTGGGCGCATTACCTCCGTCCACTACCCGGTAGTCCTCTAAGACTCCCTGTTCATCGGCGAGGCGCAGCCCCTCTTCGAATACCCCGGCCAGGGCGTCCGAGTCTATGTCGTCGACGATATTCTTGATTTGCTCTGTACAGGGTATCTTAGTTACCCCGAACAGGGTTTCCGGATTACTCCCTTTTGTCTTTCGGGGCGCTTTTGAGCGCGTCAGATAAGGGTCTTTAGTATGGGAACAGAAGAAGATATACGAGAAGTGGTACGATATTACGGAATAGTCCGTCGAATGGGTATTTTGCCGCGCCGCTTCTCATTCTACCGTCACGCTCTTTGCCAGATTCCTTGGCTTGTCCGGGTCAAGGCCCCGGAGAACCGAACAGTAATAGGCAAAGAGCTGGGCCGGTATCACCGACAGAATCGGTGAAAAGCCGTCTTCCGTTTTGGGAATACGGAATACCTCGTCGGCGATTCTGTCAAAGCGTTTGCAGTCTTCCCAGGTGATCACCGCCACAGCCGCTCCCCTGGCCTTTACCTGGGTGATGCTGGACTCCATCTTGTCAAAAAGGCTGCTCTGGGTGCAGAGCGCCACTATCAGGGTGGAGGTATCCACCAGCGCAATGGGGCCGTGTTTGATTTCACCTGCGGCAAATGCCTCCGAGTGGGCGTAGCTTATCTCCTTGAGTTTCAGTGCGCTTTCAAGGCATGCGGCATAATCGAAGAGCCGTCCCATGAAGAAGACTTTGTTTTTGTTGAACTGCAGGGACGCAAAACGCTGGATATTTGTCTTGCCGGAGAGGATCGTTTCGGCCTGGGCGGGAATGGCTTCAAGGGCTTCAATGTACTTTGCCATGTCCGCTTTCTGTATGCGGCCCCGCAGCACGCCGAATTTCAGGGCGATAAGATACAGGCATGCAAGCTGGGTGGTAAAGGCTTTGGTGCTGGCAACGGCTATCTCGGGCCCTGCCCAGGTATACATGACAAGATCGGCTTCCCTGGCCAGGGTGGAACCCACCACATTGGTAATGGCAATGATTCTGGCGCCTCCCTGTTTTGCCAGGCGCATGGCCGCCAGGGTATCCGCCGTTTCACCGGACTGACTTATGACAATAAATATGTCCTTTGGATCAAACACAGGATTCCTGTAACGGAATTCACTGGCGGTATCCACATCAACCGGAATGCCCGCATAGTGCTCGAAGGCATATTTACCGATGACTCCGGCATGCCACGCGGTACCGCAGGCGGTAATCACCACCCGTCCTGAGTTTTCTCTCGTCCATGACTCGTTAAAGCCGATCTCCTCCAGATTTATGGAAGCGCCGTCCGTATTCGTCCTGATCCTTGCCCGCAGCGTATCTGTCAGCGCCCTGGGCTGTTCGTGGATCTCCTTGAGCATGAAGTGTTCAAAGCCGCCTTTCTCCGCGGCCGCGGCATCCCACTGGATTAGGGACACTTCCTTTTCAATCGCCTGCCCCTCGCCGTTATATACTTCAGCATGATCCCTGTACAGTACCGCAATTTCACCGTCTTCAAGGTAGTAAACTTCCCGGGTGTACTCAAGGAGAGCGGGAACGTCGCTGGCGATAAGGTTTTCTCCCTTTCCCAGGCCCACCACGAGGGGACTTTCCCTGCGTACCGCAATGATTCTGTCGCTTTCTCCCGCGGCAATGATCCCCAGGGCATAGGAACCCTCAAGGCGTTTTACCGCCTCCCGGACAGCGGAAAGAATGTCATCCTTATAATAGAAGTTGATCAGGTTTGCAACCACTTCCGTGTCGGTTTCACTTTTGAAGATGAGGCCCTTTGAAATAAGCCATTCCTTGAGCCTGCCGTAGTTTTCGATGATGCCGTTGTGGACTACCGCTACCCGGCCTTCCGCATCCGTCTGGGGATGGGAGTTGATGTCCGAAGGTTCTCCGTGAGTGGCCCAGCGGGTATGGCCTATTCCCACCATACCCGGCAGTTTTTCCGCTGAAATTTTTTCTTCAAGTTCCCTGATCCGGCCCTTGCTCTTGTGCACGGTAAGGCCCGCAGGCCCGAAAAGCGCAATGCCCGCCGAATCGTAACCCCGGTATTCCAGCCGTTTGAGACCGTTGAGGAGAACCGGCAGAGCCTCTTTCCCGCCGATATAGCCGACAATGCCGCACATTAATACGTTACGATCACCGCATGAAACACCAGCGGTTCTTCCCCGGTGTTTTTGATACTGTGAGAGGCGCCGTTCCCGGTGATGATGGCATCTCCTGGGGACACAGGCCTCTCTGTGCCGTTATCGTTCACCGTTCCCTTTCCCGAAAGGATCAGGAAATACTCAGTCTCACTGTTATGCTGATGATAGCCGATAGAAGCGCCGGGCGGCAGGCTAATTTCGGAAAGCATGCGGATGTTTTTCTCATTTTCGCAGTCCACAAGGTGGGTAAAAGAAGCAATTCCCTCCCCGCCCCTCATTTTTTCCTTCTGTTCCCTTTTCATGTCCTCTCTGGCGATAACCATGGAAGCCTCCTTCAAATTTGAAAAAATTTTGAAAATCGGGGCCGGTTTCAAAACTCAGTTTTGAAACCGGCTCTATTCTCCATTCTATTAAAAAATTAGAAAACGGAGTAGTATGGAAACATGAATGGATTGGAAAACCGCTCCTTTAGACCTGCAAAACCGTATCTTTCAGGCTCTTTCCCGCGGAAGGAAGCGCCGGCCTGGACAGGGCCCGCGTTCATTATTCTTGCGATTCTTGCCGGATGCATGGCCTTGCTGCTCTGCGTGGGTACCGTTTACGGACTCCTCAGGAACCCCCAATCGGGCCCCCTGTTCAGTCTTGGCGCCCCCGAAGCCGTCATGCCCGCTCAGGAAAGCGCTGCCCGCGACAGGACACCTTCCGAAGCCTGGGGCATGGATGCGGAAGGCCGCTATCTGGACGGAGTTTTTACGGGAATCGGACGCCTGCGCATAAGCCTGGAGCCCGAGCCTGCCGCGGCGGTACTTTCGGTGGTGTTCCCCTATCCCGCGGAAGACAGGGCTTTTTCCGAAGAACTGGCCGCCCGGCTGCCGGAACTCAGGCAGATTACCGGCGACTATTTCAAAGGTTTTTCGGCGGATGAACTCCGCAGGGCCGATGAAGCTTCCCTGAAAACCGGAATTCTCGCCCGCTACAACCAGCTTCTCAGACTGGGAAAAATCGAGGCGATCTACTTCAACGACTTTGTTATACTCGATTGAGCTTTACGGCAGAGATGGATCTGTCCGAACAAGTTTTCAAACTTTTCGAGAAGCTCTATTCATGAAACCATTTACCCCAAACAGTGTCTAAACATAGACGCAAGCCGGGAAAGCGGTTATAGTAAAGTAAAAGGGTAAACTTTTTTACTGAGGAGCCGCTTATGGGGAACATATCTTCCAATGCTGCCCAGGTAGTCATCGCAATCATACCCCTGGTGGGACTCGTGATGAGCGCCCTGGTTGTTTTTTTCTACATTTTGTGGAGCCACCGGCGGAAAACCCTGCTTATCAAGGCAGGACACTATACCCGGCCGGATTTTGACATCCTTGTCTTCAGCCTGCTTGCCGGCTTGCTACTTACCAGCGTGGGACTTGCCCTGACTATTTTTTTGATCATCGTTGCGGGCGCCTCCTACGGGCTTCTCGGCGGGCTCATCCCCCTTTCCATGGGGGCGGGTCTCCTGGTGTTTTATGGAATCAGGAGTTATTCCACCAGGGCTCACCCGGGTAACGGAGCCTCATGACACAGGGAGACGATGCGGATGAGCAGCTCCTCGTCGGCAGGATTGTCTCGGGGCAGAAAGAGCTTTTCGGTTACCTTGTCAGCCGCCATGAACAGGCTGTTTTCAGTATGGGGATGGGCTTTTTCCGCAACAGGGATGATGCATCAGATTTTACCCAGGATGTGTTCCTCAAAGTGTACCGGAACCTCCACCGCTTTGAAGGGCGCTCACGTTTTTCAACCTGGTTATACAAAATTGCCTACAACACGGCGGTCAACGGGATTAACCGCCGCAAAGAGTACCTGAGCCTGGCCGAAGAGGAGCGTGAAGCACAGGGTGAAACGCCGGAATCGGCGCTTATCCGCAAGGCCGCCCGGGAATCGGTGCTGGAAGCCCTGAAAGATCTGCCGGAACGCTACCGGATCTGTGTGGATCTCTTCTTTTTTTATGATCGTTCCTATCAGGAGATTGAAGGGATCACCGGTTTTCCGGTGAATACGATCAAATCCCATGTGTTCAGGGCGAAGAAGCTGCTTCGGGAAAAATTGAAGGAAATCGGGAATTCGGGAATATAGAGGGAAAAGGGTGAGAATATGAGATGCGACGAGATATTGGACAAGGTTTACGGGTACAGCGGGGAAGAAGAGATCTCCTTCATTTTGCAGCTTAGGATACGTTTTCATCTGTTTTTCTGCCCCCAGTGCTCCCAGGAAATTGAGCGCTTTGAACTTGCCCGGGAATCCCTGAAGAATGACTTTTTTTATCCGGCTCCCGGGCTTGAAGAAGCCGTCATGGCCCGCATTGCCGCGGAACTGGCCGCTGGGGAAGCCGGTGAAGAGGACCCCGTGCGGGATAATCCCGGCGGAATCAGTACCAGGGCCTGGAGTCTCACGGGAATTCTGATCTTTATATCTCTGGCAAGCTCCTTTTTGGGCCTCAATTTTGCTGAAGTAGCCGCAGCCGGGGGAATATCTTTCCTTCTGCCCATCGGAATTACCATCGGAGTGGTGATAACCTGTTACGGCGCCCTCTTTATAGGCAGCCATTTGAAGGAATTTTCCGAACGCTTCGGTTTGCATTAGGCGCGGAACGAATTATTTCTTAAACATTGACATCTTTTCATACTCGTCATAAGCTAATCTTATGAATATTTCTACTTATACCGTAAAACCGAAGCTTCCTCCGGCTTTAAAATCCCTGGAAGAAATAGCCAGGAATCTCTGGCTTTCATGGAATTATGACGCGGTTCAGCTTTTTATTAGGCTGGACTATGATGCCTGGATGCAGTCGCAGCAGAGCCCTGTCAGGACTCTCGGTATGGCAAATCCTGCACGACTTGCCCAGGTGGCCAAGGATGACTCCTACCTGGCCGCACTAAAGGAAGTGTATGACCGCTTCCTCAGGTATAAGAAGGGCGATACCTGGTACCGGGGCAGCAGGAAGGAAGTGGTGGCCTACTTCTCCATGGAGTATGGCATGGATGTGAGCCTTCCCATCTATTCAGGAGGCCTGGGCATCCTTTCCGGCGACCACATGAAGACTTCATCCGATATGGGGCTCCCCCTGGTGGGTATCGGGCTTCTCTATCGGGAGGGTTACTTTACCCAGGTGCTCAATGCCGACGGTTTCCAGCAGGAAAGTTACCCGGAAAACGACTGGTATAACATGCCGGTAGAGAAGAAAATCGGCAAGGACGGCCAGCCCCTCAAGATCACCGTGGATCTTGCGGGACGTCAGGCAGTGGCCCAGATCTGGGAAGTAAAGGTAGGCCGCTCTTCCCTGTTCCTTTTGGATACCAATATTGAAGAAAACGAAGCGGATATACGGAATGTTACCTCCGCCCTCTACGGCGGGGATAAGGAAACCCGGATCAGGCAGGAGATTCTCCTCGGCATCGGCGGTATTCGGGCTCTCCGGGCTCTGGGTATCAATCCGGCCGCCACCCACATGAACGAAGGCCATGCCGCATTCCTGGGCCTGGAGAGGATACGGGAAATCATGACTGAAAAGGGCTTCAGCTTTGATGAAGCCTACGAGGCGGTGTGGCCCACCAATATTTTCACTACGCACACCCCGGTACCGGCAGGGAATGAACGTTTTGACGTTGCCCTGCTTGAAAAATACTTCAAGACCTGGCCCCAGATTCTGGGGATCTCCTGGAAAGACTTTTTGGCCCTGGGCCGGGAACGTCCCAATGACGACCGGGAAAGCTTCTGCATGACTGTGCTGGCTCTGAAGTTTGCGGCCTATGCCAACGGCGTGGCCCGGCTCCACGGGGTAGTTTCCCGTGAGATGTGGAAGGACCTCTGGCCGGGCCTCCCCCTCAATGAGGTGCCTATCCATCATGTGACCAACGGCGTACACCCCCGTACCTGGATTTCCGGCGGCATGGTGGATCTTCTTGACCGTTACTTTGGTCCTCATTTCCTCGATCAGCCGACGGATCTCAAGATCTGGAACCGTATGGACAGGATAAGTGATGAGGAACTCTGGCGTACCCATGAAAGGCGGCGTGAACGCCTCGTGGCCTTTGCGCGGGACCGGATCCGGGAACAGTACAGGCGTACCGGCGCGGTGGAACGGCGCATGCGTCAGGCGGAAGACGCCCTCTCTCCCTATGCCCTTACCCTCTGTTTTGCCCGGCGTTTTGCTACCTATAAGCGCGGCAACCTGCTGCTTCGCGATCCTGAACGGCTTCTCCGCCTGATTCGGGACAATGACCGGCCTGTGCAGCTCATTTTCGCCGGAAAGGCCCATCCCCACGATCTTCCCGGCAAGGAACTGATCCGGGAGATCATTCATTTTGCGGAAAAGTATGATGTTACCAGCCGTATCGTCTTCATCGAAAACTACGATATGACCGTTGCCCGTTACCTTACTTCGGGCGGGGACGTGTGGCTTAACACCCCCCGGCGGCCCATGGAGGCCTCCGGCACCAGCGGCATGAAGGCTGCCATGAACGGTGTCCTTAACTGTTCGATTCTGGACGGCTGGTGGGACGAAGCCTACGATCCGGAACTCGGCTGGGCCATAGGCCAGGGGGAACAGTACAACGACGATACCCTTCAGGATGATGTTGAAAGCAAAGCCCTCTATGATATCCTGGAACGGGATCTGGTTCCCCTCTTCTATCAGCGGGGCCGTGACGGCCTGCCCCGTGAGTGGATAAAGCTGATGAAGACCTGTATGAGCACCATAGGCCAGTCAATGTCCAGTCACCGGATGCTCATGGACTATTCCAACAACTATTACTTCCCGGCCCTCAAAAATTACCGGCGTATTATCAAAGATGAATACGCGGAGTCCAAATCTCTTGCGGCCTATTTCGGCCGCCTCAAGGGGGCCTGGGACGGGATCAAGATAGAAAGACTCAGCAGCAACTCCAAACCGGTCATGCAGAGGGGAGACTCTCTTACCGTTACCGCGTACATCGATCTGGGGCCGCTTCATCCGGAGGACCTGTTGGTAGAACTCTATTACGGGTCTGTTTCCAACCAGGGCAGCGAGATCAAGAATGCCCACCGGGCAGAGATGAAGCATACCGGAGTCGAGGGAACGAGTAATATCTACCAGATCAGGGTAGAATGCCTGGACACGGGCATGCAGGGCCATACGGTGCGTATCCTGCCGAAACATCCGGCCCTGGTGCATCCCTACAGGACAGGCTTTATTAAGTGGGCGTAGAGAAGCGCAAGTCTGCCGTATTTCCTGTACGGCCCGAAGGGTCGTACAGGTATCTTGATACCATTACAGCTTTTTTTACGGTCATATTGGTAGTGAGCAATGTGGCCTCCTCGGCAAAGATCGTGGATTTGGGTTTTTCTATCTTTGGCATACCCATGGCCTTTGACGGAGGAACCCTGCTTTTCCCCCTTTCCTATGTGTTCGGCGACGTACTCACCGAAGTCTACGGTTTCCGCGCTTCCCGCCGGGTAATCTGGACAGGCTTTGCGGCGCTGATCCTCTCCTCCGCGGTATTCTTCCTGCTCCGCAGCCTTCCCGCTTCTGTGGAATGGGAAGCCTATGCGGGGACTGCCGCTTACGATGCAATCCTGGGGGGCATGAGCACCGGAGGCATCGCCCTGGCAAGCCTTCTGGGCTACTGGGTCGGAGAATTTTCCAATTCCGTGGTTTTATCGCGGGTAAAGATAGCCATGAAAGGCCGCTTCCTCTGGGTGAGAACCATCGGGTCTACACTGGTTGGGGAATTTCTTGATAGTCTTGTCTTTGTCCTTGTGGCAAGCATTGCCGGAGTCTTCGGCTGGACACTTTTCGCAAGCCTCCTCTTAACCAACTACTTCCTCAAGTGCTTCATTGAAGTGCTCATGACCCCGCTTACCTATGCTGTAGTATACGCCCTCAAGAAAGCCGAAGGCGTGGATGTCTACGATACGGGAATCCGTTACAGCCCCTTTGCCTCAAGTCTACGCAGGGAAGCTTAGAAACG
>JAITES010000040.1 GCA_031281925.1 Treponema sp.
CAGTCCTCAAGTTTCCGTTTAAGCGGTATCTTTTTAACTTCCCCGGCAAGCGCCTCAAGCTGCTTCCAGATTTTCTTGGGTTCAAATTCCACCGTATGCATGAGGCCTCTCCAGAGCCGTTCATAATCGGCAACCGCCTTTTCGGGGTCGGCGGCAAGGGCCTTGAGGCTGGTCTGTATGTCTTTGAGATAATCGGAAAGCACAAAGCCCCGCCACATTTCCTTGGCAAAACCCGGCCCCAGTTCCCCGTAGGAATTATCCGCGGAAAGAATAAAGATAACCACGTTTTCAAGGCGCAGATCCTTGAAGAGGTTTTCGTAGTAGACATAGTACTGCCCCGTACGGCACGGGCCTGTGGTGATGGGCACAAAGAGAAGGTAGAGTTCGTCCTTGCGGTACTTCTCGCTCCAGAAATACTGTAACGCGCCGCCCAGCACCAGATGACTCGGCACACATTCCTTGCCGGAAGCGTGGGAACGGGCAAGCTGTATGGTCTTCTGCGTTGCAACCGGCAGAGCCTCCGCATTGATCCCCAGGCTCCGCACCGCGGCTCCTATATACTCGGTGGAGATGGCCCCCATGTTGGAGAGCAGCACCTTTACCCGTTTATTCCCCACGATGGGAACCCTCTCGCCGGTTTTGGTATTATCTATACGCAGGTCAAAGGCGCTTTTGGAAGATGAGGCTCCCGGAATTTTTTCGGCAACGAATTTCCAGCCGTTGTCGAAACGTTCCGCTTCAATTTCCATCTTCTTGGCCCGGTAACCGTCGATGATATCGAGGAAGGCCTCAACCCGTGTGTCAACACCGGCATCAGCAGAATGACTGTCAAGTTCCAGCACGAGGAAGGGCTTCTGTCCCATTACCCACTTGATGTAGTGGAGGATAAAGGAATCCGGCGCGCAGGAAAAGTTTGTAACATAGGTAAGGTAGATGTTATCCTCTTTCTTGAGGAGTTCCGCCGCCTTCACGTCCTGCTGGCCGTAGTACCAGTACATGTTGGGGAAAATCTTTTCATCCTGGAACGGAAGAATGTCAAAAGGCACGATGGAGTAACCGCGGGTGGTAAATTTACGGGGAATCCCCATGTTGGCCTCCGCGGTAAAGGCATTGTAGGGCCTCCCCAGCAGGGCTATTACGGGACGGCCCGCCTTGCGGGATTCTTCAAGCGCCTCTTTCCCCAGGGCTTTGCACGCGTCAAAGTACTCGTTCTGCTTTGCCAGGGCCTTTTCAAAAGCCGCCTTCGTTTCCTCTTCGCTTATACCCAGGAGGGCCGTCATAAGAGAGAAAAGCTCCAGCGCCTTGCCTTCGCCGAATTTAAAACTCACCACCAAAGGCAGCCAGCGTTTCTTGTCGATGTCCGGAAAAGCCTTTTCTATATAATACGGCAGACTTTGTGTTATGGGACAAAAGTTTGCGTGTACATTCTCTTCGTAGGAGGGCATGTCGCGGAAATGGGGAAGCAGCACATAGTCGGCCCCCTTGTCCAGACAGTCCTGTACCGCGCCATGGGCAATTTCCGCGGGGAAACAGTAGGTGGATTCCGCCCTGGCAACACCCGCATGGGCCACCTCCGTGGAAAGGAAGGTCTTGATCCCCAGTTCATGGAAGAACCATGAATAGAGCGGATAGAGCGTATGAACGCTGAAAGCCCGCGGGATGCCGACAGTAAAACTGCGTTTTGCCTGCAGATCCGCGGGGGCGGCAAACTCTTCAAAGAGCATCTTCTGCCGCTTTTCAACATAATCAAAAACCGGTACATCCTTTACCGACTTGCGCATATTCGTGTACTTGTTGCAGCGGCCGCCGAACATGTACTTGTGGCCCGCCACGGTGAGCACCTGAATGGGACAGAGGTTGTCGCAGCTACGGCAGGTAAAGACCCGCTCATAGCCGATTTCCCGGCTCAAAAGTTCGTCGATAACAACTCTGCGCTCTTCAAGAAGGCTGTCGGCATGCTTGCGCTTGGCAAGAAGGGCAACGCCGAAACAGCCCATCAACTCGGGAGCCGGGGGAACGAGAATTTCCTTGTCCAGGAGCATGGCAAAGGCCAGGGGAACTGCAGGATTCTTGGCGACCCCGCCCTGCAAAAAGATCGTCCCGCCGATGGTTCTGTTGCCCACCACCCGGTTCAGGTAATTGGAAACGATGGAACAGGCAATGCCCGCGGTGATGTTCTCCCTGGTTGCCCCCTGCTGAACCGCCTTGCGGATATCGCTGTTGATAAAGGCGCTGCAGTGCTCCCCAAACTTAAGCGGAGCGTCGGCTCCCAACGCGATTGGCCCAATGTCTTTGGCGCTGTGGATCGAAAGATCCCCCGCTGCGGATTCCTCAAGGAAGGAACCGGTTCCCGCGGAACAGGCTTCGTTCATCGCATAGTCGATGGGAACCCCGTTTTTCAGGAACACATACTTTGCATCCTGGCCCCCGATTTCAAAGATCGTTTCCACCCCTGAGTCAAAATAGGTAGTCCCCACCGAATGGGCGATAATTTCATTGTACACACCGGGAGTTTCCAGGAAGACCCCCAGTATCTCCCGGCTGGAACCCGTGGTAGACACAAGACGTATATCAATATCCTTGCTTCCCGTGTCGGCAATAACCTTCTCCTGCAGGATCCCCAGACATTCCTTGAGGGCCTTTACCGGATCCCCATGGGTGCGGCCGTAATGACTTGCCACGACCTCGTCGGTTTCCATATCCACAAGGCATGCCTTGGTAGTGGTAGAACCGCCGTCAACCCCCAGAATGTAGGGCCGCCCGGCCTTCACCCTGCCCTCCCCCTTCTCGAAAGTTTTTACCTTGTCCGTCCAGTCCTTCAGGGCCGAAAGGGAACCGAAACGAATCTCGTTGGGCTTGAGAAGGCTGCCCGCCGCGGGAAGAGGGCTTCCCGACTGGGGAGCGAGAGCAGCGGCTCCCAGGGCCTCGAAGACAGGGGCCGTATCGGGGATGATAAATTCAATTTCCGGCGCCTTTTCCCGGATAAACCGTATGATATGACGGTTGAGCGTGATACCCCCGGTGAGAATCACCCTCCCCTTTGTAATCTTGGCCCGCTTCAAAAAGTCGATAACCTTGACCGCCATGACATCGCTGAGGGAAAGGACAATATCGTCTTTTGTCGCCTCCCTCTTGTTGAGCCTGTGGGTACAGTCACTCTTCATGAATACGGAACACCGGGTGGAGAGGGGATAGACCTTGGCGGTGTCAGGCACCTTGTCGATGTCATCCATGGTCATATCCATACGGGCAAGCTGCTGCTTAAGGAATTCCCCGGTACCGCTGGCACATTTATTGCCGGAGAAGTTATTGATAATCTTCCCGTTCTGATCCAGGGAGTAGACCACCAGATCCTCACCGCCCATGCTTACCACGGCATCGGCCTTGAGATTCAGGGCCCGCAGCGCGGCCTCAACACAGAGAGGCTCCAGGGTGCCGGCCACATTGAACATGAAGCGCCCCTCATTCCCGGTAACCAGAGCGGGCGTAGCTTCGACGGCATGGCCTTCTTCCAGCAGCCGGCCCACAGCCGCATAAAAATCCCCTTCGTGAGGGACTGCGGCGCTCCACTTTACCGTAGTATCTTCCAATAAAACCATTTTCAGGCTGGTGGATCCGATATTAATTCCCAAAGACTGCATACACACCTCGTTGACCTTTTTTGACATATCCATGATAACATCCCCGGAAAATCGCTTCAACTCCCGGAAAAAAGACTTGACTTAAACAATAATAATAATTATTATTATTACATGTCAAGAGTAAGAGAACGGAAAATAAAAAAACACAGCTTCAAACGGGACGCCATACTCACGGCCCTCTGCGGAAGGGAGGATCATCCCAGCGCCCGGCAGATCTATGAAGAGCTGAAACCCTCGATTCCCGATATCTCACTGGGGACAATCTACCGGAACCTCGGCCTTTTCCGGGAAGAAAAAGCGGCGGCCTCCCTGGGAGTGGTAAACGGGGAGGAACGTTTCGACGGAAGGACGGAAGGACACAGCCACCTTATATGCGAAAGCTGCGGAAAGGTTATGGATGTGCCCAGGGAGCTTCAGGAAGAGCTGGACGCAAAATTATCCTTCAAAATGAACAGCTTTTCCATTGATACCAGCAAGACAGTGCTTTATGGTTACTGTGAAGACTGCCTGAAAAACAGGCTCGTCCCGAAGTCCGGGTCGGACACTTAAGTAAACACCGGTTAGAGCCGTTGGCTGCACCGTTGTAATAGTATCATCGTTATTTTAAGGAGAAAAAAATGAAAAAATGGGTTTGTCAAGTCTGCGGTTACGTTCACTCAGGCGATCAGCCCCCGGAGAAATGCCCCACCTGCGGGGCCCCCGCTTCCAAGTTTAAGGAGCAAACTGCCGGCGATAGTTTCGCCGCCGAACACGTGGTAGGCGTTGCCAAGGGAGTCGAACAGGACATTATTGACGATCTGCGGGCTCACTTCAACGGTGAGTGTTCCGAAGTCGGTATGTATCTTGCCATGAGCCGTGTTGCCGAAAGGGAAGGCTATCCCGAAATCGCCGAAGCCTATAAACGCTATGCCTTTGAGGAAGCCGAACACGCCGCCCGCTTTGCCGAAATGCTCGGCGAAGTGATCACCAGCAGCACCAAAAAGAACCTCGAACTGAGGATCGAAGCCGAATACGGCGCCTGCGCCGGCAAGACCGACATTGCCAAACGGGCCAAGGAACGCGGCTATGACGCAATCCACGACTCAGTCCACGAAATGGCCCGTGACGAAGCCCGCCATTGCGCCGGTTTCCGCGGCCTTTTGAAACGGTATTTCTAAAGAATCCGGATATTCAGGGCAGAAGCAGCAGATGCCGCCGCAAGCGGTTCTGCTGCTTTTTTTATGCTGTTTTAAGCTGTTGGCAAAATATTTATAAAAGACAATTAGTATAAAATACCCCAGCTGCGCCAACGGCCGCACCTTATGCGAAATTTGGCGTACATTTGACCGAATCATGGTGTTTCTTTTGACAATTCCCTGTTTGAATACCGGGTATGAAAAAAAACGTACCGGACGGTCACAGGACGGTGAAAGCCAAAACCCCGCCGGCAGGCGTCCTGAGGCCCAAAAAACCGGGTGAAAACCTGAGCGGCTGGCTCTACGTGCTGCCCGCGCTTATTCCCCTGCTGCTCTTCTGGATCTTTCCGGTGATCTACTCGTTTTGTATCAGCTTTACCGACTGGGACATGATGGCCAAAAACTTCAACCTGGTACGGTTCAGGAATTACCTCTCCCTGCTGCGGGCTCCAAAGTTTTACCAGGTACTTGGCAATACTCTGGTGTTTGCCCTGGGCAGTACGGTTCCCAGCATCGTGCTGAGTCTGATCCTGGCCCTGCTCCTCTCCGGTCTGCGGCGGGGAAGGGATTTTTTACGTTCCGTGATTTTTTCTCCCTACGTTACACCCATGGTGGCGGTAAGCATTGTCTGGTCATGGATATTCGAGGAACGGGCGGGGGTTCTGAACTTTGTGCTCTCCCTTTTTGGGATCCGGGGCCTCAGGTGGACCGCGGGTATGGATACCGCCATGTTGTCGGTGATCATCGTAACCGTGTGGAAACAAATAGGATGGTTCATGGTGTTTTATGTGGAGGCCCTTCAGCGGGTTCCCCAGGGCCTGCTGGAAGCGGCGGCCATAGACGGGGCCGGTATCCTGCGGCGTTTCCTCCACATCATGATTCCCCTGGTATCCCCCGTTACTTTTTTCCTGGTCATCATCGGTACCATTACTTCCCTGCAGGCCTACGACCAGATCCAGGTGTTAACAGGCGGAGGACCTGCGGGGGCAACCCGTACCCTGCTGTACTATTACTATCAGGAAGCTTTTGTCAATTTTGCCGCGGGCAGAGCCTCCGCGGTTGCGGTGTTTATTCTGCTTATTACTGCCGGTCTTTCACTGGCGGAGACGGTTATTTCAAAAAGGATGGTTCATTATGGCTGAACTGGCAGGTTACAATCCGGTTTACAACACGGTGTCCCGGCCTCTGATCCTTAGCGGGACCCGCCGGTGGAAACTGCGGTTCCCTGCGGGGGGCGCTGTACTGCGGGCACTGCGTTATCTTTCGGCGGGGGCAGCCGCCTTTATCATGGCCTTTCCGTTTCTGTGGATGGCTCTGAATTCCCTTAAAACCAGGGATGAAATATGGGCCATGCCTCCCCGGTTTTTCCCCATGGATCCCCAATGGCAGAATTATGCAGACGCCCTGACGGACGGGATGTTTTTCCGCTATATGTGGAACAGTTTTTACACCTCCGCGCTTTTGACCCTCTTTACCCTGGTGAATTCCGCCATGTTTGCCTACGCCATTACCAGGATCCGTTTCCGCGGGCGGAATCTGCTTTTTATCCTGGTGATGCTTACCTACATCATGCCCCCGGCCTCCACCTATGTACCCGCGTATATTCTTCTGGCAAAGATGGGGCTTATCAATACACACGGCGGGTACATGATCTCCTCCTCGGCGAATATTCTCAGCATCTTTTTTTTCCGCCAGGTTTTTCTTGGGATCAACCGGTCCATCCTGGAAGCCGCCAGGATTGACGGCGCGGGGCACCGGATAATCCTCTGGCGGATCGTAGTCCCCATGTCCGCATCGGTTTTTGCCGCCATGGGCGTCCTGAATTTCATCGGGAGCTACAACAACTATCTATGGCCCTCCCTGATTATTAAACGAAAAGTCAATTATCTGGTGAGCATGGGATTGCGTTCGTTTTTTTTCGGCGGCGGGGCCTACGGCATTAAATGGGGAGCCATCATGGCCGCCTGCTGCATTGTTACCGTTCCGCTGTTGTTCATCTTTGCCCTCGGCGGACGCAGGATTATCAAAGGCATTACCGGCGACTCCGCAGTCAAGGAGTAGCATAGCTTTGTCCGGGAACCTCAGGCTCCCGGAGACTTAAATATTTTTTGGAGGAAAACATGAAAAAGAGAACTGGTCTTTTGGCTGCCTGCGCAGGAATACTGTTGATTACCGCCTGCGGCCGGGGGGAGCCAAAAACAGCCGCCCCGGCGGAACCGGTCCCGGTGGAGATTGAATTCTGGTACGGCCTGGGCGGTTTTCTGGGCGAAACCATGGAAACCATTATTCAGTCGTTCAACGAATCCCAGAACGAGGTACGGGTGACGGGGGTACAGCAGTCCACGTATTCGGAAACGGCCCAGCAGATCCAGGCCGCGGTTGCGGCGAATCAGGCTCCCGCCGCGGCTTTGTTTGACATTTTTACCATGAGTGTTTTTTCCGAAAACGGCATAAACGAAGCCCTGGACAGCCGTGTGGCCGCGGTGCCGGACTTTAACAAGGAAGACATCATCCCATCGTTTCTTGCCTACTGCGTTAATTCAAAAAATGAACTCATGGCCCTGCCGGCCTACGGCACTACCCAGGTTATGTACTACCGTATTGATTCCTTTCAGGACGCGGGGATCGATCCTGACCAGGTGATGAAAAACTGGGAATCCCTGGCGGAAGCGGCGGCGAAGATGACCAGGCGGGAAAACGGGGAACCGGTGTTTTACGGATGGGAACCCATGGGGAACAGCTACTGCATGACGGATATAGCGTTCAGCAACGGCGCCCAGATAGTGAGCAAAGACGGCAGAAAGGCCATGCTGGATACCCCCGAGTGGATCGAATCCTGGGAGATGGTGCGCAAATGGCTGTTTGAAGACCGGATTATGCGTATCCACTCAGGCGGCGACGGCTGGGAGTATTGGTACAGAACCATTGACGATGTGATGCAGGGCCGGGCCGCAGGCTATGTGGGGTCCAGCGGCGATCAGGGGGATTTGGATTTTTCCATCGTGGCCGCCCATATCCAGCCCGGTTTCGGCAATCATCCCCCTTCCCCCGGCGCCGAGTGCCAGAGCCTTGCCCTGATAGCCGCCGCTCCGGAGAAGCAGAAAGACGCCGGATTCACATGGATCCGGTACTTTAACAGCGCGGAAATAACCGCCCGTTTCTGCATGAAGAGCGGCTATATCCCGGTCAGGAGTTCCAGTACCGAAACGCCGGAATTCAAGGCCTATACCGCGGAACGGCCCCAGGCCCTGGTACCCCTGCGGCAGGCGGAAATTGCCCGGAAAAGCTTTATGGATTTTACCGGCGGTAAAATTAACACCGCGGTACAGGACGCCAGTGAACTGGTGTTAATCGAAAACGTGCCCGCGGCCCGGGCACTGGCGGAAGCCCAGCGTATAGCTCAGGCGGCCCTGGACGAATACTGGAGGGACCGGGAATAGCAGAGGCCGAACTTCGCTTCCCCAAACGAGGTCCGGCTCAAACCCCGGAGACTCGCAATGTTGGTACCGCTCACGGCTACTCCTTTACGGCTCCTGCCGTGAGCCCCTCCACCACAAATTTCTGCATGGATGCAAACATCAGGGCCGTGGGCAGGAGGGCCAGAACAGCGCCTGCCATGAGAACCCCCCACTGTACATTGTATTTTCCAATAAGGGATTTCAGGCCGATGGGGATGGTCCACATGCCGGGTGTATTGACCAGTATGGTACCGGCGATAAGTTCGTTCCAGGCGCCGATAAAGGCAAAGACAAAGACCGCCACAATGCCGGGAAACATGCTGGGAATGACGATAAAAATAATACTCTGCATCCGGGTACAACCATCAACGATGGCGGCTTCTTCCATAGTGTAGGGAATACGCTCAAAGAAACTCCGCATGGTTATAGCGCAGAAAGGCAGGTTTGCAATGAGATAAAAGATAAACAGACCCAGGTGGGTATCGATTAAGGAAAGAGCGGAAAGAATTACATAGAGGGGAATGATCACCAGAATACCAGGGATCATCTGGGTAACCAGGAAGAAGATCACTATGGCTCCCTTTCCCCGGAACGTATAACGGGCCAGCGCGTAGCCCCCCAGAATCGAAAGCAGGGTAACACAAATTCCTGTGGAAACCGACACAATGACGCTGTTCTTCAGCATGTTTCCATAACTGAACATTTTGAAGAGGGAGATATAGTTTTCCAGAGTAAAGATTTCCGGCCAATATGTAAGCCGGTGAGCATTGATGATTTCAGGATTGGTTTTAAAGGAAGTGATAATCATCCAGTAGAGGGGCAGAATCACCCCCAAAAGGAACAGGGCCAGAATGGTGTAACGGATTATATTGCCCAGTAAACGCCGTGTCTTGTAGTACACTAAAAATCTCCTGCACGATTATAACGGGTAACAAAGAGAAAAAATATCGAATAGGATGCCAGAATCACCATGAGTAATACACCCAATGCCGAAGCCAGCCCAAAGTCATAGCCCGCAAAGGCCCGGGTATACATAAAGGAAGGCAGGGTCTGGGAAGTACTGGCCGGCCCTCCCCCGGTGATGATCACAATCATATCAAAGGAATTGAATATCCAGATGGTTCGCAAAAGAAGGGTGATGATGATGGTAGGCTTGATATAGGGCAAGGTGATGCGGAAAAACTTCCGTATTGGCCCGCAGCCGTCCACGTCGGCAGCCTCGAAGGTATTTGGGGGGATGGATTGCAGGGCCGCCAGATACATGATCGCAAAAAAAGGCACCCCCATCCAGACCATGGCAAAAATCACGACGAGAAGGGAAAGCCCCGGAGTCCCCAGCCATGCGATGGATTTCCCCAGGAGATCGTTTACCACCCCGTATTCACCGTTGAAAGACCAGCGGAACATGATGCCGATAACAAAGGCCGAAAAGGCCCAGGGCAGAAACACGATTGACTGGTACAGACCCCGCCCGCGGAAATTTTTCCGTAAAGCCAGAGCCAGGGTAAGGCCCAGAATGAACTGCCCCAACACCGAAAGGACAACATAAACAATGGAGTTACGTATCACCATCCCTATGTCCCGGTCGGAAAAAAGTTTTACAAAATTCGCAAGACCGTTAAAGCCCCGGTTTTTGGGATCCCCCAAATTGTAGTTCTGGAAAGACATGATAAGGCTGCGTATCAGGGGATAGCCGAACATCAACAGGAGGAGCAGAAAGGCCGGGAATATGAAAAGATAGGGCTCAAGCCGGCGCTTGGTTCTGCCGTTCAGCCTGCGCCCTATTAACACAATGCTGCCCATGACCAGAACGGTCAGGGCAAGCAAAAACAATATCAGCTGAAGCACAACTAGTTCGAATTCATCAGAGGACGTTCTACCTGGAAACCGGGATTATCCGCCAGGTACTTCTTCATGCGCTTTTCCAATTCGGTGTTGATGTTATTCAGTGCGGTTTTGGCATCCTGCTGTCCCAAAAGGTACTTCTGAACTTCTTCATGGAACATACCCTGATGCAAATCGGTGTAGTTAAAGGGGCCGAAAGACGCGGGAATAACCGTGTTGGGATCGTTGAGCTGCTTTACAAAGGCGCTGTAGGGACCGTTTTCACCATAGGTAGGATCGCCTGCCACGTCCTTTTTAATGGGAATCTGCCCGCTCATCTTGCAGTATTCAATGTTGTTATCCGGCCGGGTAAGGAATTCGATGAGCTTCCAGGCGGCATCGGGATTCTTGCCGTGGGTGGAGATACTGTAGGCATAAGGCGAGTTGATGGTATTGTAAATTTTCCCGTCCTTGCTTCTGGGCATAGGCATGACGGTCCACTGCTCGGGCCTCATGTTGGCCTGACAGGTCGCCGCCACTTCGGAGTCGTTGAGCAGAGTGGCGGTAAGCCCTCCGGTAAAGTTATCCACCATCTCGGTGAAACCCCAGTTAATCGCGTCCCTGGGGGCGTATTCTTTAAGGTACATATTGGTCCACTTGATAAAAGCGTCCAGACATTCGGAGGAATTGACCAGCGCATTGCCCTGATCATCATAGTAGCGTCCGCCGGTAAAGCCGGTCAGATACACGGACAGAGGATCGAAAGCCCCGCGCGCCCCGCGATAGGATACCCCATAACGCCGCTGGGCCGGATCGGTAAGTTTGGCGACCGCGTCGAAATACTCGTCATAGGTCCAGCCCCGGTTCACATCGAGGTTTACACCCTTTTCCGCGGCCCAATCCTTGCGGACGAACATCCCCTTCACCATGAGACCATCGGGAACGGTATAGACGGCGCCGTACAGGGATTTCTGCCTTGGCCAAAGCTTCTTGGTAACCGTATCGGTATAAGTGGATTCTGTCCCGGCAAAATACTTTTCCAGGGGAACCACCCAACCGGCCTGGGTATACTGTCCCAGCCATCCTTCCCAGGTGGTCATTACATCGGGCAGGTTGCCGGAAGCGCCCTGAGTTGTCAGCCTGTTGGCCGCGTCATCCCAGGGAACACTCTCATAGCTGGCGGAGATTCCCGTCTCAGTTTTGAAAACGTTGAAGACCTTTTCGTAATAGGCCTGCCGTGCCGGGCTGGGAGATACGTCAATAAACCGGAGGGATGCGGCAGAAGCGGAACTACCCTTCTGACCCCCCGCAAAAAGACTGCCGCCCAGAACCAGGGCCGCCAGCATAAAAACCAGTACCTTTTTCATAATTAACTCCTTCTTTAAGAAATTGAATTGGAATGAGACAGGGACAAAATTCCCTGCCGCTTCCCCTGCTCCCCATTTTTACACGAATTGAAAAATATAGCAATATGAAATTGTCCCAAAATCCGATAGGAATTATGATTTTGGAACAGCCTCACATCACTACATGAGGCTTGAGAATGTAAAACAGCAGGGAAAACGCTTACTTCTTCCCCGAGTAAAGTTTGAATTCCATCTCTTCGCTGTACTTCTTGATGAGATTGAACCAGAGAGCCTTTTTGCCGGTAATTTCCTTGCTCTTGCGGCCTATTACTTTTAGCTTTTCGTAAATTGAAACGGCATTCTTGGCGGCAAGCCAGGTCTTGTAATGGTTGCCGGAAAAGATCTGGGCGGCCTTATCGTCAAGTTCCCTGTCGACAGTGTTTCTGTAGGAAGTGAGCAGAAGATCATAACGTTCCGCAACGCCCTTGAGGTAGTCAAGGATAAGTTTGTCAAAAGAAGGAATCATCTCAATGATGCTGATAAGATCGTGGAGCAGATCCGTTGCCGCCGAATAGTCTTCATCCTGAATATAATTCCGGAGCCCGAGATTGCAGAGCTTTACAAAAGTATCGTTTTCAACTTCCTTGAGACCCAATATCGGCTTTGGAAGAGAAACCTTGTACTTCGGCATTAGTTTTGAGGTCTTTGACAGCAGTTCCATCATATCCTGGTAGATCCGCTGCTCCCAGAGGTTTTCCTTTATCGAACTGAACAGTTTAAGGAGGTCTTCGCTGATTTTTTCCTTGTAGCGCTCTTCCGGCTTAAAGACAACTTCCATGGAGGGAAGCTGTACGCCCTTGAATTCGATGATTCCGGTATCAAAAAAGTAAACCGCATTGTTCCTGAAAATGGCGCATTTTTCGGTGGCGTTTTCCTTCTGGTAATTCATGAACACCTGTTTGGTCACCATGAGCCGGGATTCCTTGGGGGAAAGTTCATTGGCTCTGGTCTGGAGCCGCGCACCGGAATTGAGGAGAAAGCCCGACAGGTTCCCCTGCTCGGTGATGATGAGGGGGCTTGATGTATTGCCCCCGGTGATCCCCGCGGAGATCTTGAACACCGGCAGAATCTTGGCGTCCCCGCTCCGCTGGGTGTTGATGTTTGGATCCTTTACCACATTGGTTTTGCCGAAGTAGTCGAGAATCGCCAGCACCCCGGTAAGGGCATCGGTGGCGGAAGCGGCCACCAAAACTATCTCATCCCCCCGCTCCCGCTGGCAGACCGCGTGACACTGGGTACAAAGCTGACGGATTTCGTTGTTTATCGACCTGTCCAGGGTATGAAGCATGGAAAGATTCTTCCTGGAATCCTGACAAAACTTGGTATAGCCGTGGATATCCAGCATCCCGATGTAAAGGTTGGAAATGGAAAGGGTGCGCTTCATATCCCCCGCCTCGGGGAAAAGCTTGTCGGTAATCACCAGTTCCGCCCAGAGAATCTTGTGGGTCAGCGGGGAAATGCCGGAAAAAAAACCCCAGTTAAGCTTCTTGATGAGTTCAAAGATCCGCATAATGACAGGATGGCAGCGCTTATCCCTGATTATGGGCTCCGCAAAGGTCTTAAGCTGGGAGAAGGTATTTATCTCTTTGGTAATGACCCGATCATACAAAAAGCTGAAAAGCTCATGCTCCGAGACCAATTCATTGTATTCGCTCAAATCTTTCACAATAACAACTATAACATATATGAATCCCGATTTATAGAGCAAAGAAAGACAGAACCCAAAAAGAGCCTGAAATTTCCCTGTTTCGGGACATCTTTTAATATAGAAAATTTCAGCGGCTTGATGTATATTGGGATAAGGAGAGTGTTAATATTATGGAAACCGCTGCGGTGCTTAACAGTTCCGGCATAGCTCTTACCGAGGCAAACCGTCCTTACGAGGCCATTCCTCTCTTTGAAAAAGCCCTGAGCATAGAGCCGGAAAATCCTCTCCTCTGGCTTAATCTGGGTATTGCCCGGCAGCATACAGGCGATTATGAAGCCGCGGTCGAGTGTTTCTATCAGACCGTGAATATCGACAATTTCATCTCGGAGGCCTGGGTTTCCCTGGGCCTCATCTACTATGAGCTTGAACAGTTTGAACTTGCCGAAAACTGCTACCATTCCGCGCTTCAGGTTGAAGAGAATGATCCCAAAATCTGGAACAACATGGGGGTGCTCTACTTTACCCTGGGCAACAACGAAGAGGCCCGCCGCTGCTTTGAAGAGGCCGTCAGGCTGGCGCCCATGTACTATGATGCCCTCTACAACCTCCGGGATATCTGTCTGGAACTGAACGATTACCGGGCCGCCTCGGAATTCGGCCGCATTCTCGCCGGTTTGGAGGATTTCGGGAGCCGTTTTAGCTCCTCCCGGGCCTGAATTCTTCATGAAAATCTTCTACGTAGCCGAAATTCTGGGAAAAGCGGGACTTTATGCCTTCAAAAAAGGGCTTCCCGTACTGAAAAAAGACCATTCCATCGATTTTATCGTCGCCTGCGGAGACGGAGTCACCGGCGGGAACGGTATCGGCCGTAACCATGCCGCATATCTGCGTAAGCTGGGAGCGGATGTCATAACAACCGGCGAATGCTGCTTCTACAAGAAGGATCTCACGGAAAACATCAACAAGATGCCCTATGTCCTCCGCCCGGAAAATCTTTCCCCGCAGGCCCCGGGTTCAGGCTCCCGGATCTTCCGGGTAGGCGGCCCGGAAAACAAAAATCCCGCTTCTCCAAAAGTTGCGGTTGCCGTCCTTCTGGGGCAAAGCGGCTTCAGCCGCATCCACGGGGACAACCCTTTCGTGATCCTCAATGCCCTGCTGGAACGGCTCCGGCTTGAAACCCCCTACGTCATCCTGGATTTCCACGCGCAGGCGACCGGGGAGAAGCAGACCCTCTTCCTCGCCGCAGACGGCCGCTGTTCCGCCGTTCTGGGCAGCCACACCAGGGTTCAGACTGCCGATGAACGCATCCTTCCCGGCGGCACGGCGGTAATCACCGATGCAGGCCGCACCGGAAGCCTTAGCTCCGTTGGCGGGGCGGAGATCGCCCCCCGTATCCAGGAGTACATTTCCGGTATCCCCGACTGGACAAGGGATACCTGGTCGGAGCCCCAGCTTGAAGGGGTTTTGCTTGAACTTGGAGAAAACGGCAAGGCAAAGTCCATCAGCCGCGTCCGCCTTCCCGTACCGGGCTCCCCCCCGCCCCCAAAAGAGGAACATTCCGATGAGGATTCAGAATGAAGGATACCGAAACCGAAGCCTGCTTCGGCTGCCTCAATATAAGCTGCAAAAAACGCCTTTACCCGGAAAGGGAACCGCTCTCCCGCGGCAGCCTCCTCCGGAGTCTTCCCGCACTTTTGATCCCCGCAGCGGGCTTTGTTGCAGGCTATATCCTCCCGGGTATCCTCGTTTCGGGCGCCGGGGAAGCCCTGCAGGCAGCCTGCGGAATGACATCTCTCTTTGCCTCGGCAGGGCTCTGGTACATTCTCCGCAGGAAATAGCAGGCAAAGGAGGCTGTTCCAAAAAAACCTGAGTTTTGGAACAAGCTCAAAGTACTTACCTTTCACTCCAAAAAAGTGTATACTTATTACATGGAGAGAGTATCTCCAGCATCTGCCCGTATGGGAGTTGTAAACTGGCCGGGCCGAAAGGCCGGCAAAACGCATCCGGAAGAAATTGTAAAGGATGCGGAAGGAGTCATTATGAAAGGAAACAGGCCCTACATGGATCTGGGGAGCATTTTCGACGAGATATTCGATGCCGCCCAGGATTTTAAGGATGAATTCTCAAGGAATTTTGACTACGGTCATGGTGAATTCCGGGAACACGGGCCGTTCGGGCCAGGCAGTCCCTTTGCCCGCTGCTTCGACGAAAACACCGATTTTTATCCCAACTATTCCTATCCTCCCATGAACGTCTACATGACAAGCGACAGGGGGCTCAACTTCGAATTTGCCCTTGCGGGCTTTGACGAGAAGAACATCAGCCTCTCTTTCCAGGGGGACTACATGGTTTTTTCCGCCGTTCTCCCCGCGGGAGACGAGGAAAGCCGGGATCTTCCTTCGGAAGAGAATATCCGCTACTTCAAACGCCGCCTCAAGATGAAGAATATTGAAAAACAGAAGTACTATGCTCCCCTGGACAAGTACGCACAGGAGAAGGTAAAGGCGGTTTTCAAAAACGGTATCCTCAGGGTAACTATTCCTCCCAAGGATGAACCTGACCAGAACGACGGCATCAGGATCGAGATCGTGAAGGAAGGTGACTAAGGATGAAATGCGCCCTGCTCGTCATAGATATGCAGAAAGCTTCCTACAGCGGCAGGGAGAAACGTTTCATGGACAAGGCCGCCCGGAAGATCAACGAGGCGGCCGCCCTTTTTCGCGGCAGGGGTTTCCCGGTGGTGTGGATTCAGCACGACAACGGCAAAGATGCCGCGCCGGGAAAAGTCAAGTTTGAATTGATCGATGCGCTTAAGCCCCTGGATGAAGAAAAGCGCATCGTCAAACACTACCTTAACAGCTTCAACAAAACAGAATTACTGTCATTCCTGCAGTCGCAGAATGTTGACACTCCCGTTGTTACGGGCTTCTGCGCCGAGTACTGTGTACTTGCCACCTTCCGCGGCGCGGAAGACCTTGATCTTGCACCCCTTATGCTTAAAGGCGCCATTGCAAGCGGAAGGGGAAAAAACATCCGCTTTGTAGAGAAACTCGCCAAAACCGTCAGCCTGGAAGAACTCGCAGGCTGAATCCTCATTCTCTTTACAAAAGCTCCAGACGGAAACGCAGATCATAGACCCCGCCCGAAAGGGCGTAGGCGCCGGGCATGACGGAACTCCAGGCCATGTTGGAACCTATGGGGCCGTGGGCGGCGTCGATATGGAGGAAACTTTCCTCCCTCCGCGGAATCTCGTGATCATGCCCGGCGGCAATGTAGTCCTCCACGCTGCTGTGGTGAACATCAAAGTGGAAGGGTCTGTCCCCCGAAATCCGCAGTACTTCTCCCTTCTTCCCTTTAAGGCAGAGCCAGCGGGTTTCTTCGTGGCCTCCACATTCCGACGGAGGCACAAAGGGAAAATGTTCATTCCCGACAGTGGAACTGTAATGGCCCAGCACCGCGGCAAGTTTCCTGTCGGAATAATTTTCGACAGGTCCTCGGCCGTAGTATTCAATGTCTTCAAAACCCGGAGGAAGGATCAATTCCAGACCCACCCTGGGCAGCGCATTGAAGCCTTCATCCAGCTTGATGTGGTAGTCAACGGTGATACCGCCCTGTCCGTCGAAGATATATGCCAAAAGCCCCTCGACGGGAAACGCGGCTTCGGTCCGGCCTGAAAAATCAAATTCGATGCGGCATTGGGAAGAGCCTTTCAGGAGACGGAAACCTGTTACACGGTGCTTCATGGCGCGGACTTTCTCGTAGTCATCGTACCAGCCCCAGCCCTGGCGGACGTCAAGACCGGTAAGAGGTCTGTTCAACACCGGCTTTGCCCCCGAGACGAGGTAAGCCTTCCCCTCCTTTTCAAGAGCCGTAATGAGACCAGTTTCTTTTGAGATCGAAGAGCGGAGGCCGCCTCCGTAAACGACAAAAGCCGCAGCTTCGGCAGACTCTTCAACAGTGATACTGTCTGATCCGGCAGAACCAACAGCGTTACTGCTGTATGAAACAGGAACTGCCTCCACCGGGCTCCTTCCCGCGGAGAACTGGAAACAGCCGGCTTCGCGGCCTTTGGGCGCATAGAAAAGATCTCTTGTCAGGCGGAGGGAGAATTCCACCGTGTACTCCGCTCCCGCCTTCCGTTCAAAGGAAAGATCCGCACGGAACCGGGCTTCCTGCCAGACTTTCAGGGGAGGAAGATTCAGGATTTTTTCGGAAATAACATCTCCGTTTTCCCGTATTCTCTGCACACATTCCAGATCTTCCCCTTTTTCGTCTCCGGCAAGGCAGTTTACCCGCTTCAATACAAAGAGATCCGCCGGAGCTTCAGCTTCCCAGGAAAAACGTTCGGGCCTGCCGATTCTCAAGGGGCAGTAGGCCTGCTTGAGTTCAAAGGCAACAGGCTTCCAGCGGAGGTCGGGCAGAACCACGCCGTTACTTGTCATAAAGGGCGGAGCGGAAAAAGGCTTGAATGGAGGGATACTGTTTTCCACAAAAGGCTCGTCAAAATCCCCGCCGTATGCAAAGAATTCCCTGCCTTCTTTTGTTTTGCCTACGAGACACTTGTCCTGCCAGTCCCAGACAAAACCTCCCTGGAAGCGCGGATATTCGGCGCTCAGGGTAAGAAAATGTTCAAGACCGCCTCCCGCATTGCAGATCTGGTAGAGATACTCCACGAGGATTATGGGTCTGTCGTCTTCGGGATCGGCAAGCATCTTTAGTATCTTTTCTACAGGGGCATACATGTTCCCCCGGACATCGGAAATATTCTTCCCCGGTTCCCCTGCCTCGTACTGGCAGAGCCTGGTCTTGTCGTACTCCTTGATAAAACCATACATGGCAGCATGGTTTGCCCCAACGCCGCTTTCGTTTCCCAGGGACCAGGAAAAAATTGAAACATGGTTCTTGTAGTTCTGCACCATCCGTACCGCCCGTTCAAGGTATGCGGCTGCCCAGGCAGGATCGTGACTGAGCTGTCCCATGACCCCGTGGGTTTCAAGATCCGTCTCGCATACCAAAAGAATTCCTGTCTCATCGCAGAGTTCATACCAGTCGGGGGTATCCGGATAATGACAGGTACGGACGGCATTTATATTCATCAGCTTCATCTGCTTTATCTCTTCCCTCATGTGTTCCACGGGAACCGCCCGGCCGTTCCTCCAGGAGTGGTCGTGCCGGTTCACCCCCTGAACGAGAAGCCTCGTACCGTTGAGGTAGACCACACCGTGCTTTACCTCAATACGTTTGAAGCCGATGCGGGAACTCTCTATGTCCAGAATTTTGCCGTTTTTGTCAACAAGACTTATCACCGCGGTGTAGAGCTTCGGCTTTGCGGGAGACCATTCCTGAATGTTTTTTACGGTAAAGCCTGCCCGGCCCGTATTGGCCGTAGGAACAGTGTCGTTCCGGTACTGCGCCATCGCCGCCACACTCCCCTCCCCTTCGGCAAGTTTGGAAGTGCCGTCATAGAGAGCCAGACGTATGCGGCAGCCGGCAAAGCCCGGCTCCCGGGACACGGTAACATCCGCGGAAATTTCCCCGTTCCCGCAGGATTCCGGCAGCGCGGTGATCTTCCAGTCTGCAATATGCAGAGCCGGTTTTGCAATGAGAAACACATTCCGGTAAATGCCGGAAAGATACCAGTAATCCTGATCCTCAAGGTAGGTGCTGTCGGCAAAACGGATCACCTCAAGGGCCAGGATGTTTTCACCTTCTTCAAGAAATGAACTGATATTAAATTCCGAAGGAAGTTTTGAATCCTGGGAGTAACCCACGGGCCTGCCGTTGACCCAGAGATAGTACACCGTTTCTACGCCTTCAAAACGGATGTAGATCTCTTTCCCCTTCCAGCCTGAAGGAACAGTAAAACTGCGCCGGTAACAGCCTGTGGGGTTATAGTCTTCGGGAACATAGGGCGGATTGGGAACCCTCTCCTTCCCTTCCGACGGAGCAATACTGTATGGTTTATCCGCTTCATGAGGGGAACCTTTCCCTTCAGACCCGGCTCCACTTTCAAGATTCCAGGGATAGATAACATTGGTGTAGATCGGCTTGTCAAAACCCTGAACTTCCCAGTTCCCCGGTACGGTGATGGGGGAAAACCCTGAAGCGTCATAATCCTTCCTGTAAAAATCATCAACTCCGGAAGGATTGCGGCAGAGCCTGAAGCTCCATGTTCCCGCAAGGCTCATCATGTTGCCTGAAGAACCGTAACGATACTCCACGGCCTGTTTCTCGTTTTCCCATGCCCCCCAGCGGGTGTGAGCGTCTTCCCGGTTAATGGATACAACATCCCTGTTCTGCCAGTCCGGCCTGTAGTGAAAATCGTTTCTCGGATTACTCATAATCTTGCCTCACTCCTTAAACATTCAGTTTTCGTTCAGTATGGATCAGGGCTTGCTTTTATGCAAGTAAAATGTTGCTGCAAAAAAACGGAAATATGAAGCTGTTCCAAGATTTGACATTTTGGAACAGCTTCATATATATTAGTCCTAACGTATGGTAACAAGAAAAGATGTAGCAAAACTTGCCAATGTTTCAATCGGGGGAACCTGTTAAACATCTATTATCTTGAGTTGTGCCGGAGAATGATGATGGACGGGATCATCCTGGCCTTCCAGGCCTTTGTCTATTCCGAATATGTCCGCTATATAGAGTCTGTCCATAATGTAGACACATTATGGACAGACTACCTTGAAATTCGCATTTTGCGTACCGTTTTGGTACAAAACGGGAGCAAATGCAAGGTCTAACCACAAAGTAACCGACTTTGTGGACAGACTCTATATACAAAAATACCGCCTTTTTTTAACTTTTTTTACTTGACAGCCAGGAATTCATATGGCATACTACCAGTGTTTTGTATGAAAATTTTGAAAACTGGGATTTTTCTCGTTGGGAGCTTTGATTGCAAAGTGGATTCACACCGGTAAACAGGCAATATGTGTGCTTTGACAAGATTCTCAAAACCGTGCTAAAATCCGGTAGTTGCTCTAAAATGGCGTGTTGTAATGGCGCCGTGCAATTTTTGAACCGGGATAACCGAAGGGGGAGATATGCGTAAGTCTATGTATTATA
>JAITES010000064.1 GCA_031281925.1 Treponema sp.
TGGCTTGGTTCTGAAACCGCCCAGCAGGCCCTGCCGCCCCTCAATCAGGTATTGCAGGGTAAGCTCCAGGGTGTCTGGGATTAGTTAACCCGGCCTCCTCTGTACCCCGCCGTAAAAACGCGGCGGGGTATTTGTATTTTGTTGTGAAGGAGATGATATGGCTGTTTTGAACAACCGGGTACCTAAAAACAGTATCGAACATTCCCAACTCCGGTGGGGCTATATCTTTCTTGCTCCCTGCATCCTTGGGCTTCTTGTTTTTCATTTCGGGCCCATGCTGTACAGTCTTTTTATCAGTTTTACCCGCTGGGACATGATCACCCCCGCGCGATTTACCGGCCCGGGAAATTATGCGGAACTGCTCCGGGAACCCCTGGTGGGGGTTTCGATCCGGGTAACGCTTTATTACGCGTTGCTTACGGTTCCCCTCATAACGGTCATTACTTTTTTGATAGCGGTTCTTTTGAGTTCCGGGGTTAAGGGGATTTCAATATACCGCACTATTTTTTATATCCCTTCGATAGTACCGGTTGTAGCGTCTTCCGCCCTGTGGCTCTATATATACAATCCAATGTTCGGACTTTTGAATTCCCTGTTCAGATCCCTCGGACTGCCGCCCCAGAATTTTATTTTCAGTCCCGAGGGGGCCGTACCGGGGCTTGCCATCATGGCGGTATGGATGGCAGGCAATACGGTGGTAATTTATCTTGCAGGGCTGCAGGGAATTTCCCGGAGCCTCTACGAGGCCGCGGATCTTGACGGGGCAAACGCGGTTCAGCGTTTTTTCCATATTACGGTTCCCGTGATGACGCCGATTATTTTTTACAATATGCTCATGGCCCTCATCGGCGCCATGCAGACCTTTACCCAGGCTTTTATCATGACCTCCGGGGGGCCCGGCAACGCAAGCCTCTTTTATTCACTGTACCTCTATCAGCAGGCTTTCAAATATCAAAAAATGGGTTACGCTTCGGCCCTTTCGTGGGTGCTTTTTATCATTGTCGCCCTGCTGACCGCGCTGGTGTTCCGCAGTTCCCGGAAATGGGTTTTTTATGAAAACAAATAGGGGCCTTTTATGAAAATACGGATGGGCTATGCGATCAATCTGGTTCTGCTGGTGTTTCTCTCTCTTATCATGGTATTCCCCTTTATCTGGCTGGTACGGAGCGCGTTTATGACTCAGCGGGAGATCATGACCATTCCGATTAAATGGATACCCGGCAACTTTAACTTTAACAATTTCAGGAACGCCTTTAAGGCCGCGCCCTTTGGTGTATACTTCTTCAATTCGATTCTGCTTGCGGTGGTGAACATGGCAGGGCAGATCCTCAGTTCAAGTTACATTGCCTTTGGCTTTGCCCGGCTCCGCTTTAAGGGCAGGGACTTCTGGTTTGCCCTGCTCCTCTCCACCATGATGATTCCCTATACGGTGGTGATGATCCCCCAGTTTATTTTCTGGAAAACCCTGGGCGCCTATAACACATTTATCCCCCTGATGCTTCCCGCTTTTTTCGGTCATGCCTTTAACGTGTTTCTGGTACGGCAGTTCTATATGGGGATACCCAGGGACTATGATGAGGCGGCCCTGGCGGACGGGGCGGATTATTTTATGATCTACCGCCGTATTGTCATGCCCATGGCGGCCCCGGTACTCTGTTCGGTCGGCGTCTTTACATTCATGAGCTGCTGGAACGATTTTATCGGCCCCCTGCTGTATCTGGACAAACCGAATCTTAAAACCGTTTCCCTGGGGCTGCAGATTTTTATCGGACAGTACACCGGTCAGATGAATCTGATGATGGCCGCTTCCAGCGTAGCAATCCTGCCGATGATTGTGATATTCTTCTTTGCCCAGCGTTATTTTATTGAAGGGATTACCTTCTCCGGCCTAAAGGGATAGACGGTCTGTCCGTAAAGTAACCGGCTTTGTGGACAGACACTAACTATTGAAGATGGGCCATGCGGTAATCGCTGGGGGAGAGGCGGTATTTTCGTTTAAAGATCCTGGAGAAGTAATTCGGGTCCAGATAACCCACCAGTTCGGATATATCCGTTATTTTTGTATCCGAAGAAGTCAGGTATTCTTCCGCCTTTTCCAGACGGATCTCTTCCAGGTATTCCACAAAGGTGAGGCCCGTTTTTTTTCTAAAGCGGCGGCTCAGGTATTGGGGGGTAACGTAGAAGTGGCCGGATACATCTCCAAGGGTGATGTCGTTCCGGTAATTCTGTTTCAGGTATTCGATAACCCCAGGGATGAGTTCCCTGCTTCTGCCTGCCTCTCCGATGATTCGGGCCAGTGAAGAGGCGGTTCCGCTGAGAAAAGCCTTTAGGGTTTTCAGGTTTGGGTAGCGGCATAACGCAAAGGGAGATAATTCCAGTTTTAGCGGGCCGGGCATGGATATATTATGGGTTACATATTTATTGATGAGAAGAAGGATTATATGCCTGTAAAAGGAGCTTGCTTCTCCGATTGTTTCATCTCCGGCGCTTATCTGGTCAAGGAGAATTCCAATCGCAACGCGGCAGGAATCCTGTTGTCCGTTTTCTATCGCATAATCCAGCATTCCCGTATCGGTAGAGAAACCGGCGACTTTTCCGGAACACTCAATCAGCGCGGGATGGAGGAACCGCTTGTTCAGGGACTGTTCAAGACGCTCCGTGAGAAGTTCCAGGGCCTCCGCTTTGGGATAGGCATAGACAAAGGACATGCCGGCCCGGACTGTCAGGGGCTGGAGGACAGGATACAGATCCTTCCTGAGCATTACACAATCCGGACAGTAATAGAGCCGCAGGTTTCCGACATTCTGAAAGCTGAGGGAAAGCCTGTTCTCCTTTCCCTCTTCCGGGGAACCTTTACGAAAGACATGAAGATTTTTCCCTTCCGTTTCATATTCATTAAGAACATCGGCGGACGGAGCGTAGGCGGCCAAAAGTGTGCCTCCGTTGAGGATGCGTCTTTCCCCTGTGACATATTCGTCATAGAGGGCCGAACCGTCTTTCTCCGGAAAATTTTTTCTGCGTTCCTGCCGAATCTGTTTGGCAGCGGAGGCCACCACCGCGTTAAATTCTTCGGTGTCAATGGGTTTTTTAAGGTAATCCATGACGCCGCTTCGAATGGCCTCCTGCAGGTGGGTAAAATCGTCGTAGCCGGTTATGATAATGAATTTGGTGGAACAGTCCGGATCTTCTTCCCGGATTCTGCGTACCAGGCTGAGACCGTCGGCGCCGGGCATATTGATGTCCACAAAAAAAATATCCGGCTTTGCCGACCAGTAGAGAATCATCGCGCTTTCGGCATTGTCCGCGCAGCCCAGTACCCGGACGGGAGTGCCGGAAGTCCGCAGACGCACCGTAATGCTCTGCTGTATCAGGATCTCATCGTCGGCAATACACACATCGTACAAAGAATCTTCCTCCATACCGAAAATAATTATATCATGAAAATGCGAAAATGGATCAATAAATAGAGTCTGTCTATAAAGTAACCGGCTTTATGGACAGACACTAAACACAGGAGGCATCATTTTGAAAAACCTGAATGGAAAGGCGGCCCTGCACTTTAGCTGGGCGGAAAAAGCGGAATTCAGCAAGGGCGGATTTTCTTTTGCCATTGCTCCGCCCTGCGTCGAGATTGACGGCGTTCTGCTAAATGCCCGGCCGGACTTAAGCCAAAGCGAAGAAGCGGAGGTATACCGTTACATCCTTTCCGAAAAGGCAGAAGCGCTCATGGAGATGAGGTCTTATCCCGGTTTTGCCCGGCTCCGTTATCTGCTGAAAGGAAAGGGAGCGGAGCTTACCAAATCGAAAGGGAAGGACAACTTCTCCTACACCGCATTTGAAATTCCGGCGGACAGCAAAATAACCGAGCTGCAGATCAATCAGTATGCCTCTACCCGGCATGCCTATCTTCCGCAGATACTGGAACGCCCCGAGGCCCAATGGCTTGGGGAACTTTCGTTTTCAGGTCCAATTCTCCTGGCGGAGTGGATTCCGGAACCGGGGAAGAAACATACGCTGCTCTGCGCCTATGAACACGGCGGCGAATACACCGATGATTTTCTTAAATTCAATTTACGGCGCAGGGGTGATGTTTTCAATGTAAGCCTGGAATGCGGAGACGGAACATACTGTAACAAAACCTGTTTCAGCGATGAAAAGCCCTATGTTACGCCCTGGTTTCAGATAGGATTCTGCGAAGGCGGCAGGGAAGACATGCTCAGGGCCTACAGAAATTTTATGCTCCACGACATGGGCGAAACATTGTCAGCGAGAACTCCCTATGTGTTTTACAATACATGGAACAATCAGGAACGGAACCGGGCTTTCCGGGGACGGAAGTATCTTCAGGATATGAATACCGAAAGGATGCTTAAGGAAATTGATCTTGCCCACCGCATCGGTATTGATGTCTTTGTCATTGATACCGGATGGTATAAAAACACCGGAGACTGGGAAGTGGATCTTGACCGCTTTCCCGATGATCTCGGAGAAATACGCGGCCGTCTTGAAGCTTACGGGATGAAGCTGGGGCTCTGGTTCAATCCTTCGGCCGCCGCGGTGAGTTCCCGAATCAGCCGGGAACATCCTGAATACCGGAAACAGTTTGAAGGAAAGGATGTGAATATCGGGCCTGTGTGGGAAACGGAAGAGAGTTACAGCATGTGCCTGGTAACCGATTACGCCGATTGGTTTATCGAAAAGCTTGCCGGCATAGGGGAACGTTACGGGGTTCGTTACTTCAAATGGGACGCGGTGGACATGAGGGGTTGTACGTCGCCGCATCACAATCACGGAGGGGAAGAGGTAAGCCCGGAAGAGAGGGAAAAGAATTTCCGCTTCCAATGCGGCTTGTCCCTGACCCGTATCGCATCGGAACTGAGCCGGAGACTGCCGGGCGCCATTGTGGATCTTGATGTAACCGAAGGCCGCCGCTATGTGGGCCTGGGTTTCCTTGCTGCGGGAAAATTCTTCCACATGAATAACGGCCCTTATTATCACGATTTTGATATTCCCAATGCCAGGGATACCTACCGGGAAAACTGGAATGTCTTTTTTTATCCCGGTTCGGCGCGCAACCATGTATGCCGTCAATCCCTGGCCTATGACGCCATTATTCCATCCCTGCTCTTCCTGACACATTTTCTCCCCGACGGCCCATCATGGGCCAGGCAGAATGCCCTTGCCTCCCTCTGCCTTGGTGGTAACGGAATCTGGGGGGATCTCCATTCGCTTTCCGACGCGGACATTGAGGAAATTTCCTTCTGCATCAACAGCTATAAGAAAGTTGCCCGTGATGTAACAGAAGCGTATCCTGTGGTTTCAGGTTTTATCGGCGCCAGCCCGGAGATCCATGAAAAGATAAATCCACAAACCTGCAGGGGCCTTGTGGCTTTCTTTACCAGAGAACCCGTTGATGTGGTATACTGTACCCAGGCCCTGGACACGATGCCCTCCGTTTCAGGCGCCGATGAGTGGGAAAAACTCGAAAGCGGCAGGGTAAAAATTTGTATGAAGTTGAAACAGGATGATGCACGACTGGTATTTTTTGGATAAAATCCGCAAGGCAAATTTACGGCAGAAGCTGATTGTTCTCATTTCGTTTACCGTGACGGTGATTCTTCTTTACTGTTTCATGGTATTCGTCATTACCAGTTACAAGAACTCAAGAAGGGATCTTGATAACTATTTATGGAACAGTTACTTTCTGAAAAAAGAGCAGCTCAATTCGTATCTTTCCCGTATTGATTATACGGCGTATTCGGTTATGTTCAGTAATTGGGTACAGAGGCTCATGGTTATCGACAGGGTAGCGTCCCTTGCGGAATTCCAGGAATACCAAAGAAATGTGATCCATTTTCTTACCAGTCTTTCCAGCGTTAACGATGATCTTTCCTTTGTGCTTCTCTCGGGCAGCGCCATGGTGTGGAGCAATAACAGTCTGCATTATAATCTTCAATATGATATAAAGAAGCAGCCCTGGTTTAACGAACTGGCAGACCGGAACAAGTATATTGAATACGGGAAAAGCGAACTGTTTGCCGATCTTGGAGACCGGTGGTCCATGACATTTTATTACACCGTGATTAGCTATTATAACTTTTCTCCCCTCGGCTATCTTGCCATCAACATAACCGGGGAGAATTTGAATTTTCTGCTTTCCAACTCTAACAATTCACTTGAGCATAAAACCGGGTTTCATACGGGTAACGGGGACAGCAGGGAAGAATGGATTGTAATTGATGACAGTGAAGGCAGGGTCATTCTTTCCAACATGCCCTCAACCGAGGCCAATGACCGGCCTTTCCCCCCGGGCTCAGGCTGGTTTTCCCTAAGCGAAGCCCTGATGGACGGCCGCTGGACCTTCAATGTATACATCAGGGACAATGTTAATCCCTTCAGCGGCCTTGGCAGCCTCAATCTGATATTCCTGCTTCTCATTCCCATCATTATTTTGTTTGTCATGATCATCGCTGCCTTTTCCCGGTATCTTACCATTCCGATTGTAAAGTGCAAAAAAGCCATGCTGGAAATACGGAACAAAAATTTTGGCCTTACACTGGAGAATCACTATCAGGATGAAATAGGGGAGCTTATTTCCGGGTTCAATGACATGTCAGGAGATCTGGCTCTGCTTCTCAGAGAGAATGCGGAGATTAACGCCCTTCGCCGCGAGGCGGAAATAGATATGCTCCAGCAGAAGGTGAACCCTCATTTTTTGTACAATACACTGGAAATCATCAATGCCCTTATCCTAAAAGGACAGAGCGGCGACGCGGTACATGTATGCGAACTTCTGGGGAAGATATACCACTATAATCTCATGAATCGCAAATGGGTAAGCCTTGGCGAAGAATGTGAATATGTAAAAAAATATTTGAATATCCTGAAATACAAGATGAATAATCTGACGGTAGTATGGGAAGTTGATGAAGAGGCATTGAAAACGGATTTTCTTAAACTGATTCTTCAGCCTTTGGTGGAAAATGCGGTACGGCATGGATTTCGTTCAAGGCAGCTTGACGCGTGTCTTACCATCAGAATCACCCTGAAGGGGGAAAGGACCGAGCTTGTTGTCATGGATAACGGTTCAGGCATTGGCGCCGGGGATCTTGCGGACATAGAAAAAAATCTGGCGGCGCTGCGGCAGGGGACGCCTTCGGACAGCCCCCATATAGGCATTCCCAATGTATATCAGCGGCTTTATCTGGAATACGGCAAGGCCATGGAATTTAGTATCGAGTCCCGTCCGGATTACGGGACAAAGATTGTCATTGTCCTGCCGGGGAAAATTTCCCCTCTTCCCGGTAATCAATGATCTCCTGTTCCACACCGCGGCCGGTTTTTATTATACGGCGTATCAGATCCTCAAGGCCGGGAATTGTTTTTGTATCCTCCCGGATCTTTTTTGTTTGATCCAGCATGTTGGCGGTAAGCGGCCTGGCCCAGGGAAGATAGCGGTCAAATACGGCGGCGTTCATCGCAACGGGGGATACCGGTTTTTCCGCAATGTCCCTGACATTCTGAAGGATGAGGATGCCGTCGGGATCAAGGTCGCCGGCGTGATAAAAGCGGAAACCGGACGCCGAGAGAATCTTGATCATGGCCGCGGCAGCCTGGTTGAGATAGCCTCCGACATAAAGAAAGACGTCTATGTCTTGGGCGAATTTATCCGGATCTCCCAGTACATAAAAAGTTTCCAGATTCTCTATCGTTAAAACGGCAGGCGTTTCTTTTGCGTTTATCGTTTTAATTGTTCCGATCTTCAGGATGCTCTGCAGCGGAAAGCCCAGAATTAAACCGTCCGCATTAACAAGAGGCGGGCCGGAATTGTCTCCGTATTCAAAAATAATTTTTCCTGAGATCATGGTTTCCGGAAAAGAACGCCGCAGAAACGAAAGATCCGGAGGGGAAGGCCGGTCATGGCCGGTTTCACAAAGGAGCGGGGCCGCTCTTCCCTGTTTTTGAACCTGGGACAAAAGGGGATTGAAAAGATCCAGCAGATGTTCCAGCCGCTTGGAATCTCTGTAAAGGGAAATAGACAGGGCTCTCGTGGTCAGGTCTGCCGGTTTTGCGGAAGCAAAAGTCTCAAGGAGGAGGACAAGATCTCCTGCCGCCTCAAGATCTATTCCCCGTCCGATTTCCGCAGGGCTAAAATGCCGGGAAAGGTAATTCAGGAAAGGATGATAATCCTGCGGCAGATCCCGGACTTTCTCCCCAAACAGCGCCCTGATTTTTTCGGCTTCGGCCTTTGGGTTTTTTCTGCCCGATTCCTCAAAGAGTTTCCCTATATCCGGGCAGTTAAGCGTCTTGAGCCGTTCGCCTTTGTTCCGTTTTTCCCAGTTCAGAATCAGCAGGCCTTTTCGTTCCAGCTCTTCGGCGGCTTCAAGCCATGATTCTTTTTCATCAGGAAGCGCCGAGTCAAAATCCGGAAAAATTGAGGCGGACTGAAGACGCAGGCTATTCTTCTCCATCCCTCCGGCCCTGGCCGCGGAAACAAAGTAGCGGCTGATAAATGCATTGACGATTTTTAATTCCCCGTCATTCATTTCATTCCGTTTTTCCCGTGCCGCCAATTTCAATGTCGCTCAGATCCATGGCGTCAATGTGACAGTCCCGTACTTTTACCGCGCTGCCGAAACGGCTTATCACATTGATCCTGTCCATGTAAGGGCCGATGGCTTCGATTTTTTCGGGCGGGACGGAGGTAATAATCTGGAGATTAAGGTCGTTGTAAAACGAAAGTATCTTGCCGATCCGTTCATCGTCCATGCGGTTAAAGGCTTCGTCAAAAATGACAAGCCTCACGGTAGTTTCGGGACGGGCCTTGAAGAAGCGGTAGAAACTGGCGGCAATGGCAACATAGTAAGGGGTCTGGGATTCGCCGCCGGATTTTTCCTTCAGCACTCTGGAAAGGGAAAGTTCCACCATGGCTCCGGTTTTTTCATCGATGGTGTCGGTTTCTTTGATCTTGATGTCATAATGAAAATAGCTGCGGTAATCGCAGATGTCCCGCAGCTCCTTCGAGTCCAGGGGGGAACTAAGTATTCTGTCGAAAAGATCCTGGGCCGCCTTGCGTTCGTCGGGATCGGCAAGCTCTGAAAAGAGTCCGTCTTTCATGGAAGGAATTTCTGCCGCCTGGTGTATGACTTTGATCTGACCTTTCCTGTCGCTCAGTTCTTCCAAAGTGAAATAATACTGATCCGGTCCAAAATGCAGGGTGCGGAGTATTTCGTTGATCTCCTTGAAACTTTCCCTGGCTTCCTCAATGTGTTCATTCAGGCGGGAAATAAAATGATCCTTGAATTCTTTTTCCGCGTCCTGATATGCTTTGGCAATCTTTTCCCTATATTCCGGAAGCTCCGAAGTCTCAAGCCGCTTCAGCAGGTTTTCCGCTTCGGCGTTTTCCGCGGGTTCCATCCCCAAAAGATAATGGAATTCATGTTCATAGTCGGCTACAAGTTTGTTGTATTCTTTCTTGAGAGATTCCGTCCTGGTTCTGAAATTTTTCAGCGTAGTCTCATAGGTGTCGCTGAGCTCCTCAACGCTGTTTTTGGAAAGTTTCTCCGCCGCGTAAATTTCGCACTCGCCAATCATGAGGGGATACTCTCCTCCGAAGGCTTTTATGGCATCTTCTTTTTCTTCCTGGGTTCGGGTAAACAACTCAACATCATCCCGGCAGTTGGAAAGTTTATTGTTCAGGCTGCCCCAGTTTTTCTGGAACCTGTCGTTGTCTTCCTTTATCAAAGAGAGCCGCTCTTCCAGTTCTTTGCGTTTTTCTTCCAGTTCCCGGAAGGACTGGGTATCCACCGCGCCAAGTTCCTTCTCCGCCCCGGCAAGATCGTCCCGGAGGGCCGCTGCCGTGGCGATGGAGGGGAACAGGTATTTCAGTTCCGGCAGGAAACGTATGACCCGGCTGCAGCAGTCCTCGCGGGCTGCGGCTTCCCGTTCTTCCCTTTCGGCCCTGATCAGCTCCGCCTCAACCCGTTCCGTCTCGGCGGCAAGAAAGTTCCGCCTTTCCTCCAGGGCCGACCTTCCCAGATAATGTCTTCTATACACCTCTTCTTTAATGCGGGAAGCAGTATGGTTTGTGTAGGTCATACATTCTTTTGTAATGGCAGAATCGTATTGTTTGAGACTGGAAAGGTCGGCCCGCATTACTTTTCCCAAAATAAAATCAACGTATATGCGGGCGTAACCGTCGGCCTTGACCAGTTCCGCAAGGGATCCTTTTTTTACCGAAGCGCCCGAGGGGGAATGAGATCGCATTTTTTCGATGTTGGGGATAAAGGCCCCCGCCACGGAGCGGGGAAGGCGGTCGTACACTTCCAGAGCTTTTTGAAATTCCAGGGGGTTTACCAGCAGGGCAAAGCGGCGGGTATTGAGCCAGCCTTCCACCGCATCCACCCAGGCCGCCTCGGTGATTTCCGCAGCCTCCGCCAGAAAGAATGCCTCAATGCCGGCCTTTTCCAGAGCGGCTCTGAGTTCCCGGGGCGCATCGGGATAACGGAGTATGCCCCGTTCCAGATCCGCCAGTTCGGCTCGTATGTCCCTGAGTCTTTCGGCGGCCTCTTCTTTTCTTTTCCCGGCAGCGTACCGCGTGTCCTGATATTGTTTGGCCTCCGCGGAAATTGCTTCGGTTTCATCGTCGAACTTTTCGGAAAGCGGACGATTAAGCAGGACTTCACATTGAGCCTTCAAATTCCTGTAACGTTCAGCCTGCTCTTCTTCTTTGGCAAGATCGTTTTTTATCCTGTCAATCCGGCGGCTGATTTCTTCGTAGAGCCGGTGCGCGTCATTGGCGGCGAGGCTTGCATCGACGGCCCGGAGTTCCTGTTCGAGATCGATGCGCTTCTGATTCAGGGAAACAATTTGCCGGTTAACAAAATCAAGTTTGGTTTCGGTTTCCTTAAGTTCCCGGGAAGCGTTTTCCTTTTTCTGCTTTTCGTTTTCATGTTCTATTTTGAGTTTCAGGTATTCCTGCTTCAGAATGAGGCCGTCGTAGTTCCGCCACTCGGCAGCCTTGGCGCAGATTTTTTTCAGAAACCCGATTTTTGCGATGGCGCCTTTTGCCTGGCGATCCGCCTCCTTGTAGTTTTCAAGATTCTGTTTCATATCCTGAATGGATACGGGATTTTCCTCAAGAATAAAATCGCAGACAAACTGATCGATGGAATCCAGAGGCTTGAAGCTGATGGAACGGGTAAGGGCATCAAGATAGGGGTTTATATCGGCCTGCCGTTTGAACACGCCAAGCCTGTTGGTTATGTCCCGGATATAAAGCCGCTTCACTTCGTAGGCTTCGATTTTCAGGGCGGCAAGAACATCTTTGAACTGACGGAACAACAGGGGTATTGCCACGGGCGCTTCCTCCGAACGGACCGTTATGTCCCTGATGGAAATATTTCCTCCCACCCAGAAGTGTTCGCTGTAATGATTGTCCCTGTAGGCTTCGATACAGACCCCGCAGGCAAAGCCCTCGCCTTTTTGCGCGCCGGTGTCCTGCCTCCATTCCAGCATCACATGGGCTACCGTATCGCCCCGGCGGTACTCGGTTGTATCGCTGCCCAGCTTGCAGCGCACATAACCCATAAGGTCACGGCCCCCGCCCCGCCTCTCCTCAGCTGCGGAATTGAACCGGGCCATTCGCAGATTGGCGGCAAGCGCGTACTGTATGGCGTCGATGATCGTGGACTTGCCGGAGCCGTTGTCCCCCGCCAGGAGACAGCGGTTTCCTATTTCGATCACCGTATCTTCAAAATTGTGCCAGTTAACCAGGCGGATCCGTTCCAGGGTGATCACGATTCGCCGCCTTCATCTTCAGCGTCTCCGGTTTTGTTTTGCAGATAGGAGACAGCCTCGTCTATTCCGTCCCTGTCTATGCTGAGGGGAATACTCGGATAGAGCATGATGAGCCCTTCGGGATCGGCATAATCCTGGGTATCCACGGCGATTAGTTTGCAGGAGGAAAGCCGGCGTATCACATTGATGAGCGCGGTCTTTCTGATTTCATCCCCGGTCATCGCATTGTATTTTTGCTGAAAATCGGAAATGGTCGCCACGGGGAAACTGGTCAGAGAGACTTCGAGTTTTTTGTCCTCATACAAAAGACGCAGAACCAGAACGGCGCAGATCTCTTCCCGGGAAAAATGCAGCCTGGTATTCCCCTGGCCCCGGAAGGCTATGACCCCGAGACTTTCGTCCCGGACCAAGGACGCATCCATGCAGGAAAACCATGCTTCAAAAAGGGCGACATTCCGCGTAGTAAAATTGTAGAGTTCCCTCTCTTTTTCGATGCCGCGGATGATAAACGTTTTCGAGGTGAGTGTGCGGATGGCCAGCCTGAACCGTTCGAATTCATCGGTTGACAATTCCCGTATTTGGGAGAGGGCATCAAGATCCTGATTCATTTTCAGGCCCTTCCCTTCTTAACCGTATATCCGGAACCACATAACCGGCGGCGCTTACAGTGTTATCCGGATCGTTTTCATTTTCCTCTATCTTGTAGTCAAAATCGCTTCTGGAATCTCCGTAGAGCAGGGAATAGACAAAGCGGATAAAAGAATCCTCATCCCTGATAAGTTCCGCCGGGAACAGGACGCGCTCCTTCCCGCCCTGTTCGTCAAGCCAGGCCCTGACACGCTTGAGCGAAAGACGGCGCCTCATGCGTTCGAAAAACTCCGCCTCGTTTCTGGCCAGGGCTTCCATGTCCGCCGCTGAAACAGGAACGGCGAAATCGCCTTCCTCCCGCTGACGGCGCAGCATAAGAGTAGAAGGGGAAAGAAAGGTAATCCGGTGAAGCCTGTGGGCAAGACGCTCCCGCAGATCCTCATCCCCTGAGGAAAGAGCCTTTATCACATTGCCCAGCTTCCCGGCCACGGTACTGTCCGGCTCGATATAAGCCTTGATTATTTCGGTGCTTGACCGGGAGTAATCGGCATTGCGCCTGTCTATTTCATCCTCCAGCGGATCCACAGACCGCAGATCGTCCCGTGTTTCCTCCAGCATGAATTCCAGTTTTTTCCGGCATTCTTCCCGGCTGGTCTGAAGTATCCTCAGGTACTTGCCCGCGCTGGCATCGAGCCATTCGTCATCGTGGAGCAGATCCGTCACCTGACGGAAAATGATCTGGCGGTAACGGGAAACATTGTCCGAGGTCTTGAGCCGTTTATAGGCCTTGTCCAGAACTTCCCCGGCGTAGAGATCGTAATGCTCATGCAAAACTGAAGCGGCCTTCGATCTCACCGCCTCGGCATTCAGTTTGTCGTAATAGCCCTTGATGCTCTGGGATAAAACTTTGAGAGAGTCGATGAGGGCGCGGGATTCTTCCCTGGCCTTGAGCACCATGAAATGACCGTTCTCCTTCACGGCATCTCCGCAGAGGGAGGAATACACATTGACCACGTGGCTTTCGTATTCGGTTTTAAGACCCTCGTCAACACGGATCAGGGATTCAAAAAAAGGTTTACCCCAGGCGGTGATATTGATGACCCTGGTAAAGTCCGCCAGCCTTTCTTCGCCAAGCCAGCCCGCGGCGATGAGACGCCTTAAAAAACGTCCCGCCAGGGCGCGCAGATTTTCGGCCGAGTATTGCGGGGAAACAGTTTCCTCCGCCCAACCCTGTCCCGCGGACGCCCCGATATTCCCGAAGTCCAGTTCCGGAGTTTCCTCATCTTCCCCCGTCCCGGCACCTTCCGGATCCTCGAAGACCTCGTCCTCCTCTTCGGCAAGACTGTCCTGGTGCAAGCCAAGGTAGTTCATGAATTCCCGGATTACCAGTTCCCGCTCAAGACCCCGTGTATTCTCCTGAAAAAGACGGTAATAGAGCACCAGAAGGGCCGCATAATGCTGCCGGTTCACTCGTGCCAGAGGGGAGAAAAAATTGCCGGGTAAAATAGAAAAAACACCCATACCGGACGGCATTTTTTAACGGTACGGTAAGGGATTTTCTTTGTCAATGGTGTAAGAATGAAGGTGTGAGGATGAAGGGCAAGGTAAGGCCATTCTCCGGCAGCCGGACAACCTTTGAACTATTCCCTATATTGTATAAGGGTTTCAATGTCCAGCCCGGTAACCTGGGCAACCTGCTCAAGGGGCAGCCCTATGTTCATAAGTTTTTTGGCTACTTCACGCTTGACTTGGGCCTCGCCTTCCGCCCTGTATTTGGCTTCTCATTTGGCAAGAAGCCCCGTCCGTTCAAATACCTGTTCCAGCGTCACATCACTCATCCGTATCGCCTCCTCTACCATTCCCGCATTCGCTCTCATTATCGCATCCACATACGCCCGTATCCGTGCCTCTTTCCCCGCCCTCGCTATCTCCCCCGTTATCCGCCGTATCCGCTCCACATTAAGCTCGTTGTCCAGATTCCTCAGCCACAGGTTCTCCCCTTCGGATAACTTCCGGCTGTCAATAACCTGGATTGGCATGATGTCTCCTGTCACAGTATAGATCCCTCTGCCCCGTTCTTCAACCGTATACGAGCGGACTTCCCGCAGGTGACGCACCAGTTCTCTGGGGTAACGACTTTCGATAAAGGTGATGGTCAGATCGGTTATGGGGATGTGTTCCAGGGAGGCGTAGAGGCATGCGTAGCCGTAGACCTTGTAAAAATCATGGAGAGAAACATAATCGGTGGGACTTTTAAATTCCACGATGTTGACGGTCTTGAAGATCCAGGCAATATTTTTCTCAATTCTGATCTCCGGGGCTTTTTTGATGATAACCATGTCAATTTCCAGGGGTTCGGCCGTGAGGGGGTATTCTGGTTTAAATTCCAGAACATCCCGGTACTGGTCCAGCTCCATCCGGATAGCCTCGATGAAGGCGGCATGCCAAGCGATACGGGGAGATCGGAAGAGC
>JAITES010000068.1 GCA_031281925.1 Treponema sp.
AAGAGGTCCAGGCAGCCCAATAAAAGGCCGACCGTAAGCGCAAGCACGAGGACAGCGCGTCCTGACTTCAAAATACCCTGTTTCATAAATCCCTCCTAAAGATTATTATTTAGTGTCTGTTCATAAAGTCCTTACTTTACGGACAGACTCTATTTAGGCTGTCCCGGGGCCGAAGCTTTGGGACAATCCATATCTGTAAGAGAATAGATCCTCTTCCGCCGTTTGGCAAGTGACGGCGGCAGCCTTTGCTTAAAACAGCCCCAGGGTTCCGGTCTGCCATTCTTCTCTGGCTTCCATGACGAGTTTCTCTACTTCAAGCCAGGAGTCGGCCCTGGGGCCGGGGAGGCCGCGGTTGGTAGAATTGGTAAAAACTATTGTTCTGCAGCCCTGAGCCCGGAGCCGCCGGACGTTTTCCGGGGAATCGTCGATATATACATGTGCCCCCACGGCGCCCTTGTCGTTCATAAAACAGAGATCCCAATAGGGGATGTCGTAGTTATCCAGCCAGTCCACCGTCTGGTTGATCGATTCCCGGTGGGAATATTTGATAAAGAGCCGGTGGGTGACGATGCGGATCCTTACCCCTTTGCCGGAAAGTTTTCGGAGCATTGCCGGAGCATGTTCCATGGGCCGCATATCCCGGAAAAGATTCCGCTGGGTAACGGCAAAACGGTGCAGCCGCTCGTAGCCGCCGAATTCGTCAATGCCCCATTCGTCAAGGCCGAAGCTTACCTCTTCGGTGAGGGATTCCAGCGGTTTATTGAGCCATTCCGCAGCAATCCTGCGCAGGGCGCCGTAAAAGTCGCCGACAACGCCGTCCAGATCCACGGCGAAAATAAAGCTTGATTCATCCATCAATAGATCAGCCTGTTTCCTTTGACAGTAATACTGCCATACTGCGGGCCTTTACGACATAACGGGTCTGCTGGGGAAGATTTATTTCTTCTCCCGGCGGAAGAATATCTTCGGGGAAGGCAAAGCTGGTATCAATGGCCCTGGTCCAGATTCTGCCCTGTTCAGGTTCGCTTACTTTGAAAACCGCGGGATCGAGTCCCGCGTTGAACATGATAAAAAAGTCGTTATCATCCCTGTCGGCGCTTATCTCCGCCTTGCTGCCGTCTATCCGCATGGCGATGCAGTAGCCCAGCTTGTCCCAGTCGGGGCTGTCTCCTTTTTCGTCATACCAGGATATGTCGGGTATTGCGTTGTAGTTTCCGTCATGGCCTGTATAGAATTCGGGCCGCATGAAACCGGGATGCCTCAAGCGGAAGGCGATCATCTCTTTGACAAAACGGAAGAGTCCCCGGTTCTGTTCCAGAAGAGACCAGTCGTACCAGGAGATCTTGTTATCCTGACAGTAGGCATTGTTGTTTCCCTGCTGGGTACGGCCCATCTCATCTCCCCCGAGGATCATCGGAGTGCCCAGGGAAATCATCATGGTTGCAAAGAAGTTTTTAAGCTGCCGCTGCCGGATCGTTTCCAGTACCGGGTCTCTTGTGGGGCCTTCAAAACCGTAGTTGTAACTGTTGTTGTTGTCCCCTCCGTCCCGGTTATCCTCACCGTTGTTTTCGTTATGCTTATAGTTGTAGGAAACCAGATCCTGCAGGGTAAAGCCGTCGTGACTGGTGATGAAGTTGATCGAATGGAAAGGCTTGCGGCCATCCCGAAGGTAGAGGTCGCTGGAACCGGAAAGCCGGGTAGCAAGGCTGCGGGTCAGTTGGGGATCGCCCCGCCAGTAACGGCGTATGTCATCCCGGAAACGGTCGTTCCATTCCGCCCAGCGGCCGCCGGGGAACCAGCCCACCTGGTATGCCCCGCCAGCGTCCCAGGCTTCCGCGATGATCTTGGTGGAACTCAATACCGGATCTTCGGCAATCTTCTCCAGCATAGGAGGATTCTCCATGATGTTTCCCTGCTGATCCCTTCCCAGAATCGAAGCCAGATCGAAACGGAAGCCGTCAACGTGCATTTCCACTACCCAGTAGTGGAGACAGTCCGTGATAAAGCTTCGTACCACCGGATGATTGCAGTTTACGGTATTCCCGCAGCCTGAATAGTTCTGGTAGTAACGTTTATTTTTGTTGAGTACATAGTAAATGCTGTTATCCAGGCCCCGGAAAGAAAAGGTAGGCCCCCATTCGTTTCCTTCGGCAGTGTGGTTGAAAACGATGTCAAGAATCACCTCAAGGCCTGCCTTGTGGAGTTCCCTGACCATCTCCTTGAACTCCCTAACCTGCCCGCCGGGGCTCTTTTCCGCCGCGTAGGAACCCTTGGGGGCAAAGAAGGCCACCGTGGAATAGCCCCAATAATTGGGAAGAACCTGTCCTGTCCGGGGATCGCGGCGCATACCTTCCTTCTCGTTGAATTCCTGAATGGGAAGGAATTCCAGACTCGTCACTCCCAGTTCCTTGAAGAAGGGGATCTTTTCGATCACCCCCTTGAAGGTTCCCGGATGATCTACGCTTGAATTTTCATTTTTGGTAAGACCGCGTACATGGGTTTCGTACAGCACACTGAAGCGCAGCGGATAATTGAGGGGAAGATCCCCCTGCCAGTCAAAGCTGTTATTCACCACGATGCAGCGGGGCATGGTATGGAGATCGTCTTCATAGGAAAAGGAGAGATCCCCTGCCGGATCTTCCCGGTTGTAGGAGAGGCAGGGGCTCAGATCCCAGTCCCCCAGATCCGTCAAGGCCTTGGCATAGGGGTCAAGAAGGCTCTTGTGACAGTTAAAACGCAGGCCCTTTTCAGGCTGATAGGGGCCGTCCACAAGGTAGAGGTATAATGCCCCTTCCCTGAGTCCCGGTACAAAGCAGTGCCATATATCGCCGGTCTTGTTTTTCCGCCGATCCAGTTTAAGTTCCACATGGGGACTGCCCGCCCCCTCGTGCTCAAAAAGAACTATGGATACCGAAGTTGCATGGCGGGAAAAGAGTGAGAAATTCACCCCTTCACTGTCCGGTTCGGCTCCCATGGGCAGCGCCTTTCCCGTCTCAAGGCTGTAATTTCCAAAGGACATTATAAAAACATATATGAAATTTCCAAAAAATTCAATGATTCCGTCCGCTGCGGAAGAGTTCTACGAAATGTGCGGGGTAAATGTCCACCGCCCCCAGATCGTATTTATAGGGCAGGGGCATTCCCAGATCAAAGAAGCTGAAGCCGGAATCCTCAAGCCAGCGGCTTGCCAGAACAAGCTGTACGGTTCCCGCATTGTCTTCGTCATAGTAGCCTGAGTAACTGGTATAGATCCTGCCCGAAACTATGCCGAACTCTCCGGCGACAAGCCTGCCGTCCCGGTACAGGGCAAAGGAAAAGGGGCGGACTTGGGGATCCTGCAGGAAGCGGAGCCGTTTTATTGCCTCTACAAGCGGCGGGGTGAGCCAGTCGTCTCCGTGGACTTCAACACAGCGGTCAAGAATCGTTTCAAAGCCGGCGTCCGGCCGCAGTTCATAACGAGGCAAAAAACGGCGTATGGATTTTTTGACATGAAGTCTCTCAAAGAACAGGGCGGAACGAACCAGATGAAGTTTGGGGAGGAGAATGCACTCGCCGTCCATTTCCATTGACATAACAAGAAAACCCGCATCCATCAGGCGGGCGATAAACCGGGGATCGGTTTCAAGTGAAATACAGAACTCTTCGTTATAATCCGTTGCCAGCATGGCGTCTACCACGGAATCACAATCATCCTCGGGGCCGATAAAAATATGGCCTGAAAGGGTATAGCGGAGAGGATACGGCATTATTTTAGCAGTATAGCATTATTCTTAAGTCTTTGTCAGAATGACAGCGGCAGTCTATCTTTATGGACAGACGCTATCCGCTCTAGTTCCTTTCAAAAAAAGTTATTACAATCTCTTCAGGATAAATCTTTGATCAAAGAAAAATCGTTTTATGCAACCTTGATAAAACTTGCCCTGCCTATGGCTTTGCAGAATCTTATCACCTTTGGGGTTGCCCTTGCAGACAACTTTATGGTGGGTTCCCTGGGAGATCTTTCACTCTCCGGGGTTTTTATTTCCAACCAGGTGCACTGGCTCCTCCAGATGCTCAGCGCGGGCCTCGGGTCGGCTATGGTGGTGCTGGCCGCCCAGTATCTGGGCAAGGGGGATACCCGGAACGCCAAGGTAGTGGTTTCCATAACGATGAAACTGGGGTTCTGCGTGGGGATCTTCTTTACCATTGCGGTGGTTCTCCTGCCCCGGCAGATCCTGGGTCTCTTTACCCGCGACGAAGTGGTAATTGCCGAAGGAATGAAGTACATCGGCATCGTCTGCTTTACCTATATTTTCTTTGTGTCGAATCAGGTGTTTCTGGCGGCCCTGCGCTGTGCGCAGAATACCCGTATCGGCTTTATCAGCTCCTCTACCGGCTTCTGCATCAATGTTTTTTTGAACTGGGTGCTGATCTTCGGACATCTGGGTTTTCCTGCCCTGGGAGTCCGGGGGGCCGCCATTGCCACCCTCATCGCCCGCATAGCGGAAATGCTGGTGAGCCTTGTCTACTTCCGTTTTATGGACAGAAACCTTCTCTTCCGCTTTGTTGACCTGGGGCTCAAAACCCCCGGCATGGTCAAAGACTTCTTCCGCTACGGCTTCCCGGTAATCCTGGGCGACATCTTCTGGGGCATTGCCGGTTCAACACAGGTAGCGATACTCGGCAGGCTCGGCTCCGAGATCCTGGCGGCCAACACCATTGCGGCCAATCTTCATCAGCTTTTTGGGGTGGTGGTCTATGCCATTGCGGGCGCCTCGGGGGTGATCATCGGCAGAACCGTAGGCAGCGGAGATATTTCAAAGGTGAAGGAATACGCGGGAACGCTGCAGGTTATCTTTATCTGCTTCGGCCTTATTACAGGCATTGCGATCTTCTTTGCCCGTTCGGCAATTCTGGCCTCGGGTTTCCCGAATATCTCCTGGGAGGCTCACCGCTATGCGCTGCAGTTCCTCATCGTTTTTTCGATAACCATCGTCGGCACCTCCTACCAGATGTCGGTACTCACCGGCATTGTCCGGGCGGGAGGCGCCACCAGCTTTGTGCTGATCAACGATCTTATCCATGTGTGGCTCATCGTGATCCCTTCGGCGCTGCTTTCAGCCTTTGTGTTTCACTTTCCGCCGGTGGTTACCTTTGCCTGCCTTAAATCCGATCAGATCCTCAAGTGCTGGGTAGCGGTAGTAAAGCTCAACCGCTGGAACTGGATGAAGAAACTGACGCGGGACGCAGCCTGAACGCTATTTCCCCTTTTCTGTTTTTTCCGTAACCGTTCCCCGGCTTGCGGGGAAGATAAGGTTGAGGATGATCCCTACCACCGTGGCAAGGGCCACGCCGGCAAGCTGGAACTCCACCCCTTCCGTTACCGCAAAGGCAAGCCGTCCGCCGCCGATGCCGATGACGAAGATCACGCTGGAGATGGTCAGATTCCGTTTGTCCTTGTAATCAACCCCGCTTTCAACGATGGTGCGCAGGCCGCTTGAGGCGATTATCCCGAAGAGGAGCATGGAGATGCCTCCCAGTACCGGTGTGGGAATGGTCTGGATGAGTGCGCCGAACTTGCGGAAAACCGACAGTATCACTGCGATTACCGCCGCCCCGCCGATGACCCATACCGAGTATACCCTGGTGATGGCCATGACGCCGATATTCTCGCCGTATGTGGTGTTGGGCGGCCCTCCCCAGAATGCGGCCCAGGCGGTTGCAATGCCGTCGCCGGCCAGGGTGCGGTGAAGGCCGGGGTCTTTATAGAAATCGTATCCGACTACCTTGCTTGTTACCAGGGTATCACCCAAATGTTCGCAGATTGTTGCCAGGGACACGATTATGAAGGTAAAGCAGGGGACAAAGGCAAAGCTGGGAATACCAAACCTGGGCAGCCCGAACCATGCGGCGTCTTTTATCACCTGAAAATCGATGATCGCATACGCGGGAAAAAAGAGTCCCATGATCAGGGTAAAGAGATAACCTGCCACAAGACCGATAAGGATCGGAATCGTGCTGAAAAAACCTTTAAGGAAAATGTTGGCCGTCACGGTTATACCGAGGGTTACCGCGGCAATGGAGAGGTATACGAGGCTGTAGTTGCCCGCGCTGTCGTTCATGGCCATGCTCATGGCGGTGGGAGCCAGGTTAAGACCGATCACCACAATTACGCTGCCGATTACCACCGGTGGCAGGGCCTTGTCCAGCCAGCCCGTCCCGGCAAAACGGATGATGAGTCCCACAATTACATAGAAGATACCGGCTGCCACAGCTCCGCCCAGAGCATAGGGGAGGCCGTGGCTTGCGGTAACGGCGATGAGAGGCGGGATAAAGGCAAAGGAGGAACCCAGGAAGGCGGGTACCTTTGCGCCGGTACAGAGGATGTAGATCAGGGTGCCTGTGCCCGCGGTAAACAGGGCCGCCGCGGGATCTAGGCCCGTCAGAATGGGTACCAGAATGGTAGCTCCAAACATGGCAAAGACATGCTGGACGCTTAAGGGTATCCAGTGGCCCAGATTAGGCCTCTCCCGGGGCCCCCACTGCATGGTTTGAGTCATAAAAACTCCTTTTTATTCGCAATCCTGGGTTCATACCCCGGAACTTGCTCCTATTTTACTGTAGTTTAGTACGGAATTATTCAACCTACAAGGGGTTAAAATTACGTTACCTTTTATCTTTTTTTGTTCTCCAAACACCATACCAAAGAATACCAGCAAGTAAGAAAAAGCCAATCGTCAGTATTACTTGAACTATCATATCATCCATATCTCTCTCTTTTTTATTATATACCAGGCTGAACATTATGGATAGTATTGAATTATGTCTGCCATTGTTCTTGCCTCAATCAACGCCAAGTGGATACATCCCAGCCTGGCCCTCCGTCTTCTCAAGGCGAACCTGAGGGAACTGGAAAAACACTGTGAGATACTGGAATTCGCCCTCCGCCAGAACCCGGAGGAGCATCTTGAAGCCATTCTTGCGGCAAGACCCCGGATTCTCGGCCTCTCGGTCTCAATATGGAACCACCGGGCAACACTGGAACTGCTCAAGGCCCTGGAAGCGGCATCCGGCGAAAGGCCGGACTCTTCCGCCCTTCCCCTTGTTGTTTTGGGCGGGCCTGAAGTCTCCTTTCTGCCTGAAGACGCGGAGATCTTCCGCCATGCCGATTACGTGATTCGGGGTGAGGGAGAACGGGCCTTCCCTGTGTTATGCGGCGATATTCTTGCCGGCAAGAAACCCGGAGAGAAATTTATACACGCAGAACCGGTAGATATAACTTCGCCCCTCTTCGATCCTGCGTACCGGCTCTATACGGATGAGGATCTTAAACACAAACTCTGCTATGTGGAATCCAGCCGGGGCTGTCCCTTCGGCTGCGGGTTTTGCTTAAGCCCCGCGGAAAGCCGGGGCAAAGTCCGGGAATTTCCCCTGGAGCCCTTTCTTGCAAACATGGAAAGCCTGCTCCGCCGGGGCGTAAAGACATTCAAATTTCTGGATCGCAGTTTTAATGTCAATATTGCGAGGGCTGTCAGTATCATTGAATTTTTCCTTAAGCATACCGATGAATTTTCGGAGATTCATTTTGAGATGGTGCCTTCTCTCTTTCCGCGGGAACTTGTGGAGGCGATGAGCCGTTTCCCTCCGGGGAAGCTGCGTCTTGAGATAGGCATTCAGACACTCAACAGTAATACTGCGGCAATTATTAACCGGGCCGGGAATACGGAAGAAGGGCCCGCATGCCTCCGCATGCTCCGGGAAAAGACCGGGGTGCTTATCCACGCAGACCTCATCGCCGCACTGCCGGAGGAAGATTTTTCTTCCTTTGCGGCAGGATTTGACCGGATCTGGCTGGCTCTGACTGCTGGCTCCCTTTCCTCCGCAGGCTTTGAAATTCAGCCCGGCATATTGAAGCTGCTTCCCGGCTCCTTCCTCGCCCGCGGTAATGCACAAGCCACCGAAGGCTCGTTAGATACCGCGCAGCGGCTTCGAATGCAACCAACTTCCTTACGCCCGCAGCCCGAAGGGACACATCTATATGGCATGCATTTTCGGGCGGAAGCGCCGTATGAAGCCGTTTCCACCGCGGCCCTTTCGGAAACAGAGCTTGACGCCATCAAAAACTTTGCCCGCTTTTGGGAACTTATCGTAAACCGCAGCCCTTTTCCCGATCTTGCTCCGCTTCTCTTTCCCCCGGGCAAGCCGGTCTTTTACCATTTTATGGAACTCAGCCGTTTTCTCCTTGCCCGTTTCGAACGAAACTGGGGCATAGACCGGAAAGACCTGCGTAACGCGCTGGAAGATTTTTGTTCCCTCCCTTCTTCCGCTCCTTGAGGATACGCCGGGAAACTACTGAACGTCTTCCAATAGAGTTGTCCGGAAACTTCAGTTTCCAAACAGGCCTAATCTATCCCGATTGATAAACATATTGTCTCGTTGTCATATATTTTAAAAGGTATGCTGATCAGCCGTTCTCTCTCCGTCGGCCATACAACAAAATGAGCTTTTTTCTTGATTACCCTGGGTAATGATATTTTTAGCTGATATTCATCTTCCAGCTCTTTTTTTATATTCCCTGCTATAATGTTTATAATTTCTCCTATTGCATCTACCACCTCATCGTCCAAAAAGCTATGATGTCCTCCTGTCAGATAATTGGTTATTTTAATCGCCGTTACGCTTTTCATTGATATTACCGCCAGACCGTGCGCGCTGCCCGACATTGTAATGATTCCGCTTATTTCCCATTCCTGAAATTCTTCTTTTGAAATGAACATGACTTTATCTGCTTTTATGTCGCAGGCGGCAAATTCTTTGAATACCATAGTACAGACTTTTATAAAACTGTTTATATAATCAAGCATCATTTCCTCCAAATAGCGTCCGTC
>JAITES010000077.1 GCA_031281925.1 Treponema sp.
CCCAGCGCGCCGCCTGAGCCGCCTTCCCCGATGATGATACAGACAATCGGGGTCTTGAGCTGGCTCAGGTCGCGGAGGTTGCGGGCTATGGCTTCCCCGATTCCCCGTTCCTCGGCTCCTATGCCGGGATACGCGCCGGCGGTATCAATAAAGGTGATGATGGGCCGGTGAAATTTTTCGGCTTCCTGTGCAAGACGCAGGGCCTTGCGGTAGCCTTCCGGATTTGCCATGCCGTGGTTACGGTGTACATTTTCCTTGAGTGTTCTTCCTTTCTGGTTTGCGATGATTGTAACCGGCCGCCCTTCGAGAAAGGCAAGTCCGCCGACAATGGCAGGATCATCGCCGAAGGCCCGGTCTCCGTACAGTTCGATAAAACCGGTAAATATCCTGTTTATGTAATCCATTGAATAGGGCCGTTCAGGATGCCGGGCCAGTTCCACCCTCCGCCAGGTTGCCTCAGTCCGGGAGACCGCCTGAATTTTGTTTTCGATGTTTTCAAGATCCGCAGCAGCATCAATGTCTGTTTCAGAGATCATCTTTTTCAATTCATCCAGTTTTTTTTGCAATTCCAAAGTATTCATCATGTATACTCCCGGTGCAGATCGATAAGGCGGGCAAGAATATTTTTCTGCTCCTGACGCGTAACGATAAGATCCACAAAGCCCTTGTCCCTCTGGAACTCGGCCCGCTGAAAACCTTCCGGCAGGGTTTGACGGATGGTGCCTTCAATAACCCTGGGCCCCGCAAAACCGATAAGGGCGCCGGGTTCCGCAATGGTGATGTCCGCCAGCATGGCAAAAGAGGCGGTTACGCCGCCGGTGGTGGGATCGCAGAGCACGATGAAAAACGGAATACCGGCCTTGTCCAGTTCCGCAGCGGCGCTGGATGTTTTGGCCATCTGCAAAAGTGAAAAAATTCCCTCCTGCATCCTGGCTCCGCCTGAAGTAGTATAAATGATCACGGGCAGTTTCCTGTCTATACCCATGAGCATGGCCCTGCAGACCTTTTCGCCCACAACCGAACCCATTGAGCCGCCCATGAATTTGAAGGACATAAGCCCCAGAATTGCGGGCCGCCCTTCAATGCTGCAGGTTCCCGTGATCACCGCATCCTTCATCTGGGCCTTCACCGCGGCTTCGGAAAGTTTTTCTTCATAGCCTGCAAGATCGATGGGATTAATGGAACTCATGCCCGCGGAGAATTCTTCAAAACTTCCCGGATCGGGAAGATAGAGCAGCCGTTCATTGGGTTCCATGCGGTAATGGTAGCCGCAGGATGGACAGGTTTTTAACGCGGCGTCAATGTCCTTTTGGGAATGCCGGGCGCCGCAGAGCGGACAGGCATTTGCCTCCGACGGTGAAACTTCGGTTTTTTCACTATTCATGTTCGGCCTCCTTGGCTATGGTTTCATACCAGGATGTGGCAAAATCGCCTGATTTGAAAACATCGCTCCGCATTATCCATCTCTGTTGATTGATATTTGTTTTGATCCCTTCTATACACAGCTCATTCAGCGCCCGTACCATGCGGGCAATGGCGGCTTCACGGTCTGTACTGTGCACGATAAGTTTTGCCACCATGGAATCGTAGTGAGGCGGAACAGTACAGCCCTGATAGATGGAGGAATCAAAACGCACTCCGGGCCCGCCGGGAATTTCAAGGCGGCTGATTTTACCGGGACTGAGCGCATTGATCCTGCATTCGATGGCATGCCCCCTTAAATTTTTTCCGCTGTTTTTTGCGTCGAACTCTTCAAGCTCCCTGTCTATTTTTCCTTCGCTGCACGCCAGTATCTGCTGGCGGATAATGTCCACGCCGGAAACAAACTCGCTTACCGGATGCTCCACCTGAACCCGTGCATTTACTTCCATAAAATAAAATTCGCCTTTTTCTACGAGAAATTCAATAGTACCGGCTCCCCTGTATTTAAGCTCCCGGAACATGGCCGAAGCGCCTTCGGACATCCGCCGCCGCATGCCGTCGTCCACCGCTGGGGAGGGGCTTTCTTCAATAAGTTTCTGATGATGTTTTTGAACCGTACAGTCCCGTTCGCCCAGAACCGCCACGGTCCCGCCGCCGTCGGCGATGATCTGCAATTCTACATGACGGGGATTTTCCAGATAACGTTCGATAAAGACCCTGCCGTCCGCAAAATTTGCCTCCGCCTCCCGGCCCGCGATGGAAAGATTTTCCGCGAGATCTTCTTCCCTGCGGACAATCCGCATACCCTTTCCGCCTCCCCCCGCGGCAGCCTTGATAATCACCGGCAGACCGATTTCCCTTACCGCTTCAAGGGCCTTTTGCGGATCATCGACGGTTTCTTTGCTGCCGGGTGTAAGGGGAAGGGCGAAACGCCGGGCCGTATCCCTGGCAATAACCTTGTCGCCCAGGAGTTCTATCACTTCAGGATCAGGGCCGATGAAGATAAGCCCCCTGTCCCGGACAAATTTTGCAAAGGAGGCGCTTTCCGAAAGAAAGCCGACGCCGGGATGAATCGCCTCACATTCGCTGTTAATGGCCGCCATGACAAGGTTGTTGCGGTCAAGGTAACTTTTGGCGGAAGGGGGCGGCCCGATACAGATTGCCTTGTCGGCAAGCCTGACATGAAGACTGTCTTTGTCCGCAGTTGAATAAACCGCCACCGCCTCTATTCCCATTTCATGGCAGGCCCGTATTATCCTTACGGCGATTTCCCCCCGGTTGGCAATCAGAAGGCGCTTGAGATGAGCGGGCTTTTTCACGCTAGAGCCGTTTTACCTCAAAGAGAGCCTGGCCGTATTCAACCAGGTCTCCGCTGGCAGCCTTTACCGAAAGTATCTCACAGTCAAATTCGGCTTCCAGGTGGTTCATCATCTTCATTGCTTCAAGAATACAGAGACTGTCTCCGGCCTTTACCCTGGTTCCCGGCTTGACGAAGGGAGGTGAGTCGGGGCCGGCAGCGGCATAGAAGGTGGCGACAATGGGACTGGTGATAATTTCTCCCCCAGGAACGGCCTCCGTTGCCTCGGGAGCCGCCGGCAGGCCAAGATGCACCGGTACGGGAGAACCCGCTTCGGCAGTTCCGGCTCCAGTATATGTAACAGGGCCTGCCGCGGGAAGAGCCGGGCCGGCTTTGGCAAAAGCCGCCTCCTTTCGCAGTATGAGGCGGGATGTTTCATCACTAAAAACAAGTTCGGCAATGGAAGAATTATCGAGTTTCTCCATCAAAGAAAGTATAACTTTATCATTCATATACAGTTCCTCTGCTGTCTAAAGTTCTGTCCATAAAGTATGGGCAGACACTATCTACCCGGTCCCCGCAGGGTTTATGTCCGCATCATAGTCAACGCCTTCTACATCAAAACCGTGGGCTTCCAGAAAATCATGCCTAAAACCTTCAATGTCGGTTAATTCAAGGACGTTCTCTTCAGTGGTTTTTGCCATTCTCTCAAGTACGGCTTCCTGTATGTCCTTCCGCATCTCCCAGTCGTCAATACGGATGCGGTTTTCACTGTCAACAGGAACATTGTCGGGATTCTCCCTTCCTTCGGCAGAGTAGAGTCTGTCTTTATAGAGCCTGACAATCTGTTCGATGCAGCCTTCGTGCAGCCCCTTCTCTTTCATCACCCTGAACAGGCATGAAACATAGAAGGGTATGATGGGAATTACCGCGCTGGCTCTGGTAACCAGGGCCTTGTTCACCGAGATCCAGGCCCGGCGTTTTGAATTTCCGCCTGAGGCAAAGGATCTGTTGATCTCCT
>JAITES010000092.1 GCA_031281925.1 Treponema sp.
ATCGATATACACGATGCCCCGTTCCGCCGAAGCAATGTTCCCGCCCGCATTCTGAATCAGCTTGAGGAGGATATTTTCAACATCCTCACCCACATAACCGGCCTCGGTGAGGGTAGTGGCATCGACAATGGCAAAGGGCACCTTGAGTTTACGGGCCAGAGTTTTGGCCAGGAGGGTTTTCCCCGTTCCTGTGGGGCCGATAAGAAGCACATTTGATTTTTCAATCTCGACATCATCCGGTTCCTGGGCAGGGTTGGCAATACGCTTGTAGTGATTGTACACCGCCACGGAGAGGGCCTTCTTTGCCGCTTCCTGACCGATTATGTAGCTGTCAAGGTAAGTCTTGATCTCCCTGGGGGTGGGAATGTCGCCTGTAAACTGGGCCGCCAGTTCATGATCCTCTTCGCTGAGGATCTTCCGGCAGACTTCGACACACTCATCGCAGATAAATATGTCCTTGGGCCCCGCAATAAGCCGCCGGGCCATTCCCGCGCTCTTGCCGCAGAAAGAGCAGACACGCTCAAAATTGTTTGTGTTGTTACGAAACTTTGCCATGTTTCTCCCTTACCAGGACAGAATCTGCCGCTCCATAGCTTACCGCATCCTGAGCCGACATGTAGAAATCCCGCTCCATATCCCGGGCGATTTCATCATAACTCTTGCCTGTGTGTTGTGCAAAATATTCAATGGTAAGCCGCTTGAGGCGGATGATCTCCCTTGACTGTATACCGATGTCCCTGGCCTGTCCCTGGGCGCCGCCCCAGGGCTGGTGTATGAGTACCCTGGAAGAGGGAAGCACCATACGTTTTCCAGGCGCTCCGGCAACAAGAATGAGGGCCGCCATGCTGGCTGCCTGCCCCAGACATATCGTCTGTACATCACTTTTTACATACTGCATCGTGTCGTAGATTGCAAGCCCGGCGGTAACGCTGCCGCCCGGAGAATTGATGTAGATGTTAATGTCTTTTTCCGTATCCTGTCCGTCGAGAAAGAGGAGTTGGGCTACAACAAGATCCGCGGTAATATCGTTTATTTCGCCGTCTATAAAGACGATCCGGTCTTTGAGGAGCCGGGAATAGATGTCATAGGAACGCTCTCCCTGGCCGCTCTGTTCGATAACATAAGGGACAAGGCTATTCATTTTTTCATTCATAATTATAATTTACCCATTATTACCCACGAGGTCGAGATAATTCATTTTTTTCCCCGGCTTCAGTGTATTTTCCGCCAGCAAAACATCGAAAAGTTTACGCTCCTTGATGTCTTCTTTCAGGTATTCTTTCATGGTGTCACCCTGATAGTACTTCTTGATCTCCTCTATCGGGCTTCCCATTTCCTCCGCCATGCGTTCAAATTCCTTTTCAACTTCATCGTCACTGGCTTCAAGCTTTTCCTGCTCAATGAGGGTTTCCACAATAAGCCGGGAATGGAGAGCCCTGACAGCGTCGCTGCGCCAGCCTTCCTGAATGGTCTCCTTGCCGTTTCCATTGCCCGATTTTGCCATATTTGCGGTGAGGGCTTCCTCATCCACCCCGAACTGCCGGGCTAGGTTCCGCCAGCGGCCTTCAAGTTCAATCTGAATCATCGACTCCGGTACGTCCACAGGGGTGTTTTCCATTATTTTTTCCAGCAGCGCATTGATCTTCAGGTTTCTAAGCTGCTGTTCCAGGTTTCTGTTGAGCCGTTCCCGGATGCTGTTCTTGAGATCGTCAAGGGTCTTGTACTTTTCGTCCACATCCTGGGCCAGATCGTCGTCCAGTTCGGGGAGTTTCTTTTCCTTGAGCGCGGTAAGCGTTACCCGGAGCTTCCGGGTCTTGCCGGCAAGATCCTTGTCGCTGAAATCTTCAGGATATGTTTTGTCAAAGTCTCTGGTTTCACCCTTCTTTATCCCCACAATTTCATCATCAAAATGATAGAGATTGTAACCTGAGCCCAGGGTAAAGGCAAAATCCTGCCGTTCCGAGCCGGGAATAACATTTCCCTCATCATCACGTTCGCAGTAGTTCACCGTAACTACATTGCCCTTTTCCGCGGCGTCTCCGTCATCACGGTCAAGTACAATGGCGTTCCGTTCCCGAAGCGCTTCCAGTTCCCGGTTGAGATCCTCGTCGCTTATGGAAGCATCGGGCGCCTCCGCTTCAATCCCCTTCCAGGCGTTTACCGTTACCTTGGGCAGCACATCGTAAACAACGGAAAATTTGAGATCCTGATCCAGATCCAGTTTCGGTTCATCCTGAACCCGGGGGGTAGAGTAGGGCAGGGGCCGGTCTTCCCTGGTAAAAGTTTCATCCTTAAAGATGTCGGTAATGGATTTTTCGATGATCCGCCCCAGGGCCTCTCCCTTCAGGGCTTCGCCGAATTTTCTGATCAACACCTCCCGGGGTACCTTTCCCCTGCGGAAGCCGGGCATCTGAACATTTTTGGTATAATCTTTCAGCAGATCGTCATACTGGGAGCGGACATCATCCTTTTCTACGGTGACGGTAAGTTTTACGCTTGATTTTTCCAGCCGCTCAAGTTCTTTGCTTAAAGCCATGATCATTCCTTGTTATATAGAATACGTGCGAGAGAAGGGACTCGGCATCCGGCCCTCAGCGTCCTGCTTCGGGCTTCCGGCCCGCGGTTCGACCCTGCCGGCGCCATCCTGGCGCCTTTTCTTCCCGTTGGTCAGCGGGTCGAACCGTTCGAGTCCCTTCTTTCTTACTGCATGCGAGAGAAGGGACTCGAACCCTTAAGCCAAAGGCACCAGATCCTAAGTCTGGCGTGTCTACCAATTTCACCACTCTCGCGTGGCGCCTTTGCAGAGGCTGATCCCTAAATACTGTCTGTCCATAAAGTCGGTTACTTTATAGCCAAACTTCAAATTTAAGTAATTTTACCGGAAACGGGGCGCCTTAATCAACAGCCTGCTAACGATGGAGGTGGCAGGCTATTCCCCGGCTGCCTTCGGCTGTCCAGGAAGGGATCTCTTTCCGGCAGAGAGGCATGGCCTTCGGGCAGCGGCTCTGGAATACACAGCCTGAGGGGGGATTCAGGGGAGAGGGGGCCTCTCCGTTCAGCCGTATCCGTTCCCCGTTTTGACCGGGTATGGCCGAAAGCAGGGCTTCGGTGTAGGGGTGGAGGGGCCGCCTGAAAAGTTCATCCCGTTCCGCATGTTCCACGATACGGCCCAGGTACATCACCGCTACCCTGCGGGAAACAGAACGCAGCACCCGCAGATCGTGGGAGATAAAGAGGGCGCTCATCTCTTCTTCCCGTTGAACGGCTGCAAAAAGCCTGAGAATCTCATCGCGGGTACCTGAATCAAGGGATGCCACAGGTTCATCCAGGATGAGCAGCTTCGACTTGAGGAGGAGGGCCCGTGCGATACAGAGCCGCTGGAGCTGGCCGCCTGAACATTCGCGGGGGTAGCGTCCATAGAATTCCCTGCCCAGGCCCGCACGTTCCAGGGCTTCAATTACCAGATTGAGCCGTTCCTTCCTGTCTTTGCCAATCCGGTGGATCTTCAGGGCTTCTTCAAGGGAGTTCCCCAGTCTGACATGGGGGGAAAGGCTCGAATACGGATCCTGGAAAACCATCTGCATCTCACGCCGCAGGGGGCGCAGATCCGTTTCCTTTAGTGTGCTGATGTCCCGGCCCTGAAAAAACACCGAACCCCTGTCCGGCTTGAGGAGCCGGGCCAGGGTACGGGCGAGGGTACTCTTGCCGCAGCCGGATTCTCCCACAAGGCCCAGGGTCTCTCCTTCGCATATGCGGAGATCGACTCCTTCCACCGCATGCAGGATGGAAGTGCGGCCCTGTACTTTTCCGGTTTTGAAATACTTGGACAGCCCCTGCGCTTCAAGAACCATGCCGCTTCCCGGCCTGAAGCTGCCGGAGAGGCGGGAAAAGTTTTCTGTTTGAATCTTCGGCCTTTCCGCGGCAAGCCGGCCTTTTTCCAGAACCAGCGTCCGGCTGCAGTAGTCTGAAGCCAAAGCCCTGTCGTGGGTGATAAACAGCACCGCCATACCCAGATCCTGCCTGAGTTTGGCAATCAGCTCCATGATCCTCGCCTGAACGCTGAGATCCAGCGCGGTGGCAGGCTCATCGGCTATGAGCAGCCGGGGATCTGAGGCAAGGGCCATGGCGATAAGGGCCCGCTGCCGCATTCCGCCTGAAAGCTCATGAGGAAACTGCATGAAACGTTTTGAAGGATCGGGAATATCAACCCTGTTGAGGAGATCCAGCGCCCTTTCCGAAGCTTCCCTGCCTTTCAGTTTCCTGTGGAGTTTCAAAGACTCGACAATCTGGCTTCCGATGCTGAGTACCGGATTGAGGGCCCTCATGGCGTCCTGGCAGATCAGTGCAATGCGTCCGCCCCGGTAGTTTCTCATCTCCTGCCGGGAAATCTTCATAATGTCCCTTCCCTCAAAGATAACCTTTCCCGAGTAGGAAACCTGCTTCTCGTCATGAAGCCTCAGTATTGACTGTGCGGTTACCGTTTTCCCGGCGCCCGATCTGCCCAAAAGCCCCAGCATTTCACCCCGTTCCAGGGAAAAGGAGACTCTGTCGATAGCCTTTACAGGACCCTTTGGCGTATTAAAACTGGCCGAAAGATCCTGAATGTCAAGCAGGGGCGAAACGCTCACTGTTCCTCCAATTAATTAGAGTCTGTCTATAATGTAGACACATTATAGACAGACTACCTTAAAAACCGTATTTGCGTATGCAAATGCAAGGTCTGTCCATAAAGTAACCGACTTTATGGACAGACACTAATTACTCTTTACAGGATTCAGGAGATCGCGTAAACCGTCTCCCAGAAGATTAAAACCCAGCACCGCAAGGCCGGTATACATACCGGGAAAGATTACCATCCATCGGGCCTGATAGATAACCCCCCGGGCTTCACTCAAAATACTGCCCCAGCTCGGTTGGGGAACAGGTACCCCCGCGCCCAGAAAACTTAAAGAGGCTTCTGTAATGATCGAAGAGGCAAAGACAAAACTAAGCTGCACGATGAGCGGAGACATGATATTCGGTACAATATGAAAAAGGATGATACGCCTTCTTCCCGCACCCAGAGCCTTCATCGCTTCGATGTAGGGTTCCTCCCTTACCACCAGCGCGGCTCCCCGTACAAGGCGCGCCATGTTTGGCGTATATGCCAGCGAGAGGCAGAGGATCACATTCCACAGATCGGCTCCGAGAAGGCTCATCATGGCGACTGCCAGAAGCACCGGGGGGATGGCTTTGACCCCGTCGCAGATCCTCATGAGAATTTTGTCCAGAAAACGATTGAGGCCGGCGGCAAGGCCGAGAAGCAGACCCAGCGTCCCGGTAATAAAGCCCACCGTAAAGGCCGCTGCCAGGGAGATTCCCGCTCCGTGAATCACCCGGGCACAGAGATCCCGTCCCAGAGTATCGGTGCCGAACCAGTGCAGGGCGGAAGGCCCCATGAGCCTCTCGTTTATGTTGATCGTATAGGCTGAAGTTTTCAGCAGCAGGGGCCCCAGCACGGCGCTGAGGATCATGAAAACGGTAATAAGGCTTCCGGTCAGAAGGCGGCGGTTTTTCAACATTTCCATTTCAGTCGTCCCCAAAACGGACACGGGGATCGACCCTGGCAATGACAAGATCCCCAAAGAGGTTCAGGATCACGTTGAGCAGGGCTGCCAGCAGTACAAGTGTGCGTATCACCAAAAAATCCCGCCGGCCTATGGAGGCCACCAGCAGGGAACCGAGTCCCGGTATGCCGAAGAGGGATTCGATCACCGCCGCCCCGGAGAGAATGGCGGTAAAACTCTGGAGGATGGGACTTATCAGTGTAGAAAGAATGTTGCGGAAAGCATGATGGAGGAGAATGTGTATCTCTCCTGAGCCTTTTGCCCGCGCCATGCTGACATAGCTTTTCCCCAGTTCATCCAGCAGGGAAGCGCGAATCAGACGCATCAGAAGTCCTGCATGGATCAGACCCAGCGAAAGGGCCGGCAGGGCAATCGAACGGAGATGCGGCAGAAGTCCTGTGGAAAGCGGCCTGTAGGCGGCAACCGGAAACCAGCGCAGGCGGACCGCAAAGAGCATCATGAGCAGCAGGCCCAGAAGAAAGCCGGGAAGACTGATGCCGAGGAGGGCCAGGGTGGAAAGTCCCCTGTCCGCAAGACTGTCCTTCTTTCCGGCGGCCAGCATGCCCAGAGGCAGAGAAACTGCCAGGGCGATAAACAGAGAAAAAAACGCCAGAGAAAAAGTCGGAAAAAGATGTTCGGTAATGAGACTTGAAACCCTCACCGAATTGGCAGTGGAAAGACCAAAATTCCCCTTGAGCATATTCCCCAGCCAGCGGAGGTATAGCAGGGGAGGGGCCTCGTGAAGCTGAAGCCGGTTTTCCAGGCGGACAATATCCTCCTGGCTTGAAGCTTCCCCCAGGAGCAGGGCGGCCTCGTTCCCCGGCACAAGGTAACCCATGCCGAACACGATCAGGGAAACGACAAGAAGCACCGGCAGCACAGAGAGGATGTGGGGGATGATTTTTTTGCCGGGGAGATGAGCCATAAAAATGAGGATACTACTTCCGCAGCCCGGCATTCCAGAAGTAAAGTCCCTTGAATGTGATAATATTCTCCAGTTTTTTGTTCCAGGCATGGGTGCTGCCGAAGTGTCCCACATTGATAACCGGAAGGGAGACCCAGCAGTAACCCTGAAGATTATCCCAGCGTTGTTTTGCCTCTTCCCGGTTTTCTGCGGAACTGAGTTCCCGTACCATGCGCTGCAGGGTCTCGTCTTCCGACCAGCCGGGATAGGAAGGCCCGAAGAAGAGCTTGAGTAAAGGGGAGGGAACCGAAACAAAGTTGGTAATAAAGATGTCATAACGGGAAGGATCGTTCCGGTACTGCATCATGGCGGCCCAGTCAACAATTTCAAGTTCCACCGGTATTTCAAGTACCTCCAGCTGCTGTTTTAGTACCAGCGCTCCCCGGTCAAAGGTACCCATATTGGAAATGAGTATCCTTAAAACTTCACCCCGGTAATCCGCCTTTTTCAGAAGCTCTCTTGCCAGTACTGGATCCCGGCGGTTATAGTATTCCGCTCCTGCACGGGAAAACCAGAAAGACTCAGGGTCTTCCATGTAGGAAGAACTCAGGGAATACTCTTCCCCGAAACATGCCTTGAGTATTTCCTCCGCATCAAGCGCCGTGTTGATCGCCTGCCGGAAGTAGAGATTTGTCCCCAATCCCTGTTTTTTGTTGAAGATGAGAAGCATGGAACCGGCCTGATAGCTTACCGTTTCCACATCCTTCATTGCCTTGAGCCTGGGAAGATCGTCTTCCACAAGATTGTAATCCGCCTGGAACTCGCCGGTTTCAAGACCCGCAAGACGGGTAGCGGACTGGGGCACGATTTGGAAATAGATCCTTTCTGCCGCAGGCTTTTTGTATACCGCCCAGCCGTCCGCAGGCTTGTCCGGGTCTCCGTATGGCGCATAGGAATCAAAACGTTCCAGAAGTATATACTGATTCAGCTTCCATTCGGCAAATTTGAAAGGCCCCGTTCCGATATACCGGCGCAGAAAGCCCCTTTCGTCCTCATCCCTGCAGGCTTCGGCAGTTGTAATAACGGCAGGCTGGGCGGAACCGGCCATTATTTCAGGAAAACTTAAAACCGGGTTTTCAAATCTGATCCTCACCGTGTAATCGTCAACTTTTTCAAAACGGGATGCACCGGCCATTTCCCGGACCGAGGAAAAACTCTCTATCCAGCGGTTCAGGGAAGAGATCACGTCTTCCGCATCCATAATTGAGCCGTCGTGAAAGGGCACCCCCCGTCTCAGGTAAAACGTTACACTTCTCCCGCCTTCGCCCGTTTCAAAGCGTTCCGCCAGTTCGGGAACCGCTTCGGAAGCGGAAGAGAGCGTTACAAGTTTTTCCCAGATCGTGCCGTCCCCAATCTGTCTGGCAATAAGGGTAGAGTTCTTGTGGAGATCCAGGGAAGGGGATTCCTGCATCACCGCTATGTTGAGGGTTTCTTCGTAAAGGACATCGCCCTCCGGCCCGCCGTCTCCCCGGCACCCGGCGAATAATACAAGACTCAGGCACATTACAAGAACCTGAGAAAAATTAACCGGGTTTTGAAACCTGCCCGGAAAGCTTCCTGTTCCTTTGTTTATAACATGCGCCGCCATCACTCTATCTACAATATATGTTTTGGAAAAAAAAACAAGGAGAGACGATCTCTGACCCCCTTTCCGGTTTTCGCCGCTTGACAAAGAAACACCCGTTTTTATATAGTAACTACAGGGTATCTTTTGGCCCTTGTGTTTCCTAACGCAGGAAGGCGCCAAAAGACACTTGAAAAAGTTTGCAATGCAGGGTATAAAATCCTGATGAATGCGCGGGAATAGCTCAGTGGTAGAGCGCGACCTTGCCAAGGTCGATGTCGCGGGTCCGACTCCCGTTTCCCGCTATAAACGTAAAGATGAGCCTGAAATTTCTACAGTTTCGGGCTTTTTTTATGCCCAGCCGCCTAAAGCGGGAGTCGGACGGGTTTTTGCGACACTGAGAGCCGAGACATCGCAGGCTCGAAGGGGCAGCCCGCAAGGATGCGGGCTGAGTAAAAACCCCGGCCTGAAA
>JAITES010000150.1 GCA_031281925.1 Treponema sp.
AGTAACCGTGCAACCTTTTGTCAAAATAGAAACAGGCAAACCGGAACAATGGCTGATTAAGGCAGGGGTTGCTATCGGCCTCAATTTCTCCGGGCTTGCCGGACGTATCACATATAAAAATGGTGGTAGGGGCCGGAGGCAATCCCGGCGGCAGCCATACCCGCCTGACCCATCCATCATTACCAATATCGTTCAAAAAACCCGCCCTGTCAAGGCCAGCCCATAGCCGAAATTGGTGAACAAACCGCCCTCAATCTCCACCGCCGTATCAACGGCGGCATCAATACCGATTCCGAAATCATCATCCCCCATAAGCTCATCATCCGCGAATCCACCCGGTCCATAGGCCGGTAAAGAACGGCGTTTGGTACGGCCAACTCGCGTTATCGACAATTTGTCATCAACCACTGGATAATCTGCAACTTTTCCGGTAGAACAATGTCCAAAAGACGGCTATTACTTTAACAAGGGGTTAGAATTAACACTCCGTGTTAATTTTCGATTTACATAAGCGGCGATACGCCGCTTTTAAAGGAGTTAACCATGAAAAATTTCAGCTATTTCAATAATCACGCTTTTTTGGATGAATTCCGGGGGAAGTATTTTTCCGGTCTCTGGCCTACTCTGCCCGAACTGTTCAGGATAACGACGGTCCGTTACGGGGAACGGCCCTGTTTTACCATCTATGAACCCGACAGGATAAGTCTTTCCTATAAAGAGGCTCTGCAGAAGATTGAGGCTGTTGCCCGCTGGCTGGCCGGCCGGGGTATCGGCAGGGGGGACAAGGTGGCGCTTACCGGGAAGAATGCTCCCGAATGGGCGGTGGGCTATCTGGGGATTCTCTTTGCGGGGGCTACGGTGGTGCCTCTGGATTATCAGCTTAAAAACGAAGAAATCGACGTGCTGCTTAAGGCTGCCCATGCGAAGGCGCTTTTTGTGGATGAAGAAAAGCATGGGCGCTACCTGGAGAATCCCGGCGCGCTGGAACAGATCATCTCACTCAAAAAAGGAGTGGGAACCTATATTTACGATCTGGACGGTCCGCAGGTGGAGATTAAGCAGGCTGAGGAAACTGATCTTGCGGCTATTCTCTTTACCAGTGGTACCATGGGGACGCCCAAGGGGGTCATGCTTACTCACCGGAATCTGGTAAGCGACTGTTATCTTGCCCAGGGTAATATGATTGTGCGCCATACCGATGTGTTCTATGCCCTGCTTCCCCTGCACCATGCCTACACGATGCTGGCGGTTTTGATTGAGACTATTTCCACCGGCGCAGAGGTGGTTTTTGGGAAACGGATGGTTACCAGTCAAATATTGAAGGATCTGAAGCAGGCGAAGATCACGATGCTTCTGGCCGTTCCCATGCTCTTTAACAAGGTGCTCTCAAGTATCATCCGGGGGCTTAAGGAAAAGGGGCCTGTCGTGTACGCCGTTATTACGGCGCTCATGGGGCTTTCCGGCATTATAAAGAAGACTTTCGGGGTGAATCCGGGCAAGAAGATGTTCGGTTTCATTCTGGACAAGGCGAGTCTTACCACACTGAGGATCTGTATCTGCGGGGGCGGTCCGCTGGCTCCCTCTGTCTTCAAAAAATACAACCAGCTGGGTCTTGATTTTGTGCAGGGTTATGGTCTTACCGAAACGAGTCCCATCATCACTCTTAATCCCATTGAGGCCTACAAGGAAACCAGTGTGGGCAAGCGGATTCCGCAGATTGAGATGAAGATTCTCAATCCCGATGAGCGGGGGGTAGGAGAAGTGATTGTAAAGGGGCCCGTGGTGATGCAGGGTTACTATGAAAATGATGCGGAGACTGCCGCGGCCTTTACGGAGGACGGTTTCCTCAAGACAGGAGACGTGGGCTATATGGACAGTGAAGATTATCTCTACCTGACCGGCCGGGCAAAAAACATAATCGTTACCGAGGGTGGAAAGAATGTCTACCCTGAAGAAATTGAAAATGAGTTCCAGCTTTTTGAAGAAATTGAACAGATTCTTATCCGCGGTTTTGAACTGGACAAGAAGATGAAGACTGAAGGCATCGAAGCCCTAATCTACCCCAGCCCGGATTTCTTCAAGGCAAAGGACGGCGGAGAAGCTCCTTCCCGGGAGGAAATCAAAAAACGCATTGACGCCATCATCTCCGAGGTAAACATGAGGCTTCTTTCCTACGAGAAGATCCAAAAGACAACGATCCTCAATGAGGCCATGGAGATGACTACTACCAAAAAGATCAAACGGGATACTGTGTAGCGTTAAGGCCCAGGGAGGCTGCGCAGTCGCAGAGGGTTTTCCACACCTGCTCCGTAAGCGCAACACCATTTCTGTTGCTTGCCTCTTCGGTTTCCTGTTCCTTCTGTCCGGCATAGTATACCCGTTCCGCTCCCTCGGCGGGAGGAACTGAGCTTAAGGCTTCCAGCATGAGGCTCATGTCCTTTTTGAACTGTTCAGGTGCGCGGAACAGATCGATTCTGAGCGCCATAAAGAAATGGCAGACCCTGGCGGATGTAAGTTCCGAATCTTTTACGTTTTCACCAAAGCTGCCGCCTGAGCAGAGGGAAGTAAGTATGTCTACCATTACCGCCAGTCCGTAGCCTTTGTATCCGCCCGACTGTTCTCCCTCCCCTCCGAGCGGAAGAAGGCCGCCTCCGCGCTGGTAGAGCATGTCTTCCAAAAGCCCAGCGGGATCGCAGGTAGTCCTTCCGTCGGTTCCCACGGCCCAGCCCGGAGGGAGGGGCTTCTTTTCGCGTTCGTAGACTTCCACCTTGCCCCTGGTAACGGTGGTAGTAGCCATGTCAAGGCTGAACATTTTATCGTTGAGGGCAGGCGCCGCAAAGGCGATGGGATTGGTGCCGAACATGGCTTTCCGGCCAAAGGTGGGAACTCCCAGGGCCGCGGTATTGGTCATGGCGATGCCGATCATGTCCTTCCGTGCGGCCATCTCCGCATAGTAGCCGGCAATGCCGAAGTGGTTTGAGTTACGGATGCTGCAGGCGCCGAAGCCGTGCTCCTCCGCCATGGAGATAACCTTTTCCATGGAGTGCTTGCTGAGTGAAAGCCCCATGCCGCCTTCAGCGTCAAGGACAAGGGAAACCGGTGTCCGGTGAAGGATGCGGGGACTTACTCCTCCCATGATATACCCGGCTCTGATGCCTTCAACATAACGTTTGATCCGCGCGACACCATGACTGCGGATTCCTCTGGCATCGGCGGCTACAAGGATCTCCGCGGAAGAGCGGGCCTCATCCTCCGGTATGCCCAGGGCGGTAAATATGCCGCAGCAAATTTTTTCCAGATCCTGCCTCTTAACAAATACCATGTGTCTCCTCCCTCAATAGTGCGTTTCAAAACGCGCCGCTTCAAAGCGCGGTATTTTCAAATGCGTCACTTCTCAGCGCGGCGCTTTGGGCATGGGCTTCAAGTCCTTCCGCTTTTGCTATGATTTCCGCGGATTTTCTGGCAAGCTCAAAAGTCTTGCCCCTTTCACAGCGGAGGCTGGTGAGTGTCTTGAGAAAATGCCTCACGGAAAGGCCTCCGGTAAAGCGGGCGCTTCCCGATGTGGGGAGCGTATGGTTGACGCCCGCCGAATAATCGCCCAGCGCCTCCGCGGAAAGGCTGCCTATAAAAAGCGAACCGTAATTTACCAGTGAGGGTATCCATTGATCCGGATCTTCAAGCTGAAGCTCCAGGTGTTCGGGGGCAATGGTATTGGCAATGCGGATCGCCTCTTCCCGGTCTCCGTACAGCACCGTGAGGCCCCCGGCCTCCAGAGAGGCCCTCGCCGGATTTTCGGCGGAGAGAAACGAAAGCCGTTTTTCGATGGCCGCAGAGATACTGTCCGCCGTTTCCCGGTCGGGCACGAGTGCTCTGGCCCTGGCGTCTACATCGTGTTCCGCCTGGGCAATCATGTCCGCTGCAATGGTTTCCACGTTTGCCGTTTTTTTGTCCGCGATTATAAGTACATCGGTGGGGCCCGCAACAAAGTCTATGCCCACTTCCCCGTAGAGCTGCCGTTTGGCGGCCGCCACATATTTGTTTCCCGGCCCCGCGATAATATCACAGCGGGGAACGCTTTCCGTTCCAAGGGCAAGCGCGGCAATCGCCTGGGCGCCGCCCATGGCGAAAAAGCGGAGTGAGGCCTTGTAGTTACACACATCGCAGGCGATCCGTGCGGCGGCCAGGATGCGGCGATCGGGAAGGCCGTCCTCCAGGGGCGGAGAAACAAGCAGCAGTTCTCCGGTTCCGGCAGTCATGGCGGGAACAAGGCCCATGAGCACCGTTGAAATGAGGGGGAAACGTCCGGCAGGCACATAGATTGCCGCCCTGGACAGGGGAACTATGCGCTGGCCTGTAACAAGGCCCTCTCCCATGGAGTACTCAAAATCCTTAAACTGCCTCCGCTGTTCTTCGGAGAAACGCCTGATGTGTTCCGCGGCCAGAGTCAGAGAGGCACAGAGATCGGCCTCATCACGGGAAAGTTTCCGCCATGCCTCCCCGGCAAGTTTTCCGGGTATTTCGACCTTAAGCGGAGAACTTCTGTCAAATTTTTTTCCATAACGGATAAGGGCCTCATCCCCTTCATCCCGCACCGCCGCGATAATTTCCCTTACGGTCTCTTCTGTCTCTTTGTTTTCCCGGCTTCCCCGTGAGGTATAAAGCTTCCAAAAGGAATCAAATGTATCGCCTGTAATTGTCTCCATAGGGCCTCCTGTAAGCTTCCAATGAACTAATTGAAACTGTTCCAAAAAAACCTGAGTTTTGGAACAAGCTCAATTCACTATTTCCCTGCATGCGGAAATAAACACGTCCATTTCCTCATCTGTACCAATGCTGATGCGCAGAAAATCACGTATCCTGTCCCTGTCCCAGTGACGCACCAGAATGCCCTTTTCCCTAAGCCTCCCAAAGATCTCTTTTCCTGTAAAGCGCGGATGCCGGGCAAAGATAAAATTGGCGCTGGAAAGCAGGATCTCAAACCCAAGGTCTTTCAGGGAAACAGAAACCCTGCCGCGTGTCCCCGCGATCTTCCGGTTAATCGCTTCGTAATACGAAGCGTCCAAAACCGCCGCCTTTCCCGCTGCCTGGGCAAGGCGATCCACGGTGTATGAGTTAAAGGAATCCCGTATCCTGCAGAGGGCTTCTACAAGTTCCCCGCTGCCAATGGCAAAGCCGAGCCTGAGTCCCGCAAGAGATGCGGACTTTGAAAGGGTATGAACGGTAAGCAGATTCGGCCGGTCCGCAATATAAGGCGTCAGTGACTCCGCTCCGTTTTTAGTCCCCGATGCGCTGCCAAAGGCGGTATAGGCTTCATCCACTATCAATACCCTGTTCCGCTCCTTAAGGTATTCGGCAAGGCGCAGAATCTCTGTCCGGGGAACGGCGATTCCCGTCGGAGCATTGGGGTTGGGAAAAACGGCCCCCCCGGAGGGAATAAGGTAGTCCTCCGTGCAGATTTCAAAATTTTCGTTCAGGGGGATGGTTTTATACCGTATATTCCAGAGATCCGCATAAACCGGATAGAAACTGTATGTAATATCGGGAAAGAGAAGGGGAGAAGCCTCATCCGATTCAAAAAAAGCGGCAAAACCAAAGGCAAGCACCTCATCGGAACCGTTGCCGCAAAAAACCTCCTCCGGCTTTACGCCGTAACGCGCCGCGATTGCCTCCCGCAGTTCCGTGCAGGCAGGATCGGGGTAGAGGCGGAGCGCCGCGCCCCCGGCCTCCGTCTCATGCAGCAGTGTTTCTACCGCGCCGGAAACCTCAGGCGAAGGCGGGTAGGGATTCTCGTTGGTGTTAAGCTTGATAAGCCTCTCTCCCCTGGGCTGTTCCCCGGGAATATACGGCTTCAAATCCCTGACGCGGCGGTTCCAGTATCTGTCCCCTTCACTGTTCACGCTTTAATCCTCACCTTTCCTTGTGCCTTCTGTCCAGTTCATTCAACACTTCTTCTACACCGACCCCGGCCCTTGTCATAAGAACCGTGGAAAAATAGAGCAGATCCGCCGCTTCCCATACAATCTCATCGTGAGTCTTTGCAGTACAAATTTCCCTTGCTTCCTCTTCAATCTTTTCCCGAACCAGTTCATCGTCCAGCGTTGCGGTATAGGAGCCGGGCCTGGGATTGCGGAAACGTTCCGCAATTATTTCCTGGAGATACTGCCATGTATAGGAACGTTCCTGTTCAAAACACGACCAGGAACCGGTATGGCAGACAGGGCCTGCAGGCTCCGCAACAACCAGCACAGCATCCCTGTCGCAGTCGGCCCTGATCTTTTTAAGGCGCAGGACATTCCCGGAAGTTTCGCCCTTCATCCAGAGCACGTTGCGGGTTCTGGAGTGAAAGCACACATTACCTCTGCTGAAGGTTTCCTCCATCGCTTCCCTGTCCGTAAAGCCTGTCATGAGCACCTGCCTGTCGGGGGAGCATACGATCAGCGGCAGTATTTCCGCCTTTTTCCAGTTAAGGGAAACGGTAAAGGCGTCCGCAAGACGTATTTTTCCGGTATAGAGGGCCATGCCAAGCTGTACATCGCAGCCTATTTCGGCGCTGTCTGCAATCTCCTCAAGGCTTGAAATACCTCCCGCCACGGTAAGACGGCAGAACACAGCCTTCCTCAGCTTCTTTACCGTTTCAAAGTTTATCCCCGTCATGGTTCCTTCCCTGTCGACACAGGTAAAGAGGAGTTCCGACACCAGGGGGCACAGTTCCTGAGAAGTCCGCAGGAGATCGAGGCCTGTATGGGTTTTCCATCCGTCAACAACAATTTCCTCTTCCCTGGCGTCCACGGCGACAATGATCCGCTCCCGTCCGATTGACTTTGCCAATTCGGAAAGAAATGTCCTGTTTACGCCGAAACCGCCTTCCGGATTTTTCAATGCCTTCGAACCGATGATAATTTTCTTTGCGCCCAGACTCACCAGTTCCTTCGCCTGTGTAACGGTTTTAATGCCGCCGCCCACCCTGCATTCCGCCTTGCGGAGCAGAGGCTTCATCATACCCAGATTCGAGGCCTTCCCCATGGCGGCATCAAGGTCTATGACGGCAACTTCGCCATAGCGGTTAAAATCTTCCGCCAGCTCTCCGGCATTATCCCGCTGGAGCATAAGTTCCTCACCATGTTTAAGCTGGACAACCTTTCCGTCCTGTATATCGATTGACGCAATTACCATCTGACGCAGACCCCCTTTGATTCGGCATATTTCTTTATCTCCGTGACAGTAGTCTTTCCAAAATGCAGCAGAGACGCTGCCAGTGCCGCATCGGCGCCCGCGCCTCCGCCGTCATCCCCTGTATGCAGCAGTACTTCTGCAATCTGATCGAGATTCCCGGCGCCCCCGCTGGCAATAACCGGAACCGGAACGGCTTCAAGAATGTTCCTGGTAAGTTCAAGATCGTAACCACCGCCGGTACCGTCGGCATCAATACTGTTGAGAAGGATTTCACCGGCTCCCCGTTCCACGGCTTCTACGGCCCATGCCACAGCATCCCTGCCTGTATCAATTCTGCCGCCGTGGGAAAAGGCATGCCAGAGGACACGGCCGCGGGCGTCTCTTCCTGCCCGTTTGGCATCCATGGAAAGCACCACACACTGGCTCCCGTAGGCCCTGGCCATTTCGCCCAGCAATTCAGGACGGGCAAGTGCGGAACTGCAGACAGAAACCTTGTCGGCCCCGGCATTCATCGCCTCCCGCATATCCTCCGCTGAACGTATGCCGCCCCCCACGCAGAGGGGGATAAAAACTTCGGCGGCTACCTTCCTTACCACATCAAGAAGCGTGGCCCGGCTTTTATGGGAAGCCCCGATGTCAAGAAAGGTAAGTTCGTCGGCGCCCTCTTCGTTGTAGCGCCGGGCCAGTTCCGCCGGGTCTCCCGCGTCCAGAATCCCTTTGAACTTGACGCCTTTAACGACCCTGCCCTCGTCCACATCAAGACAGGGAATGATACGTTTAGCCTGCATCCTCACTCCTCCGCCCAGTTTGAAAGAAGCCTTAAGCCCGCTGCCCCGGATTTTTCAGGATGAAACTGAACAGCGGCAAGCGCGCCCCTTTCCAGTGCGGAACAATAGCGGAGATAGTATTCCGCCTCTCCGCTGACAAGCGCCCTGTCTTCAGGATCGGCATAAAAGGAATGGATGTAGTAAAAGAAACTATTGCTTTTAAGACCCCTGAAAAGTTTTGAAGAAGGAAGGGCGGCGGTTTCGTTCCAGCCGATCTGGGGCACCTTGCGGCCGGGGAAACGCCGTACCCTGCCCTTCACAATACCCAGCCCGCGGATTTCCCTGCCCTCCGCCGGAGGAGCCTCTTCGGATGACTCGAGGAGAAGCTGAAGCCCGATGCAGATCCCCAGAAAGGGCCTGTCCGCGTAGATCCATGAACGGATCGCCTCCGCATAACCTGAGCTTTCCAGCGACAGCATCGCTGTTGCAAAGTGTCCGTCTCCCGGAAAGATTATGCGTTCAAAGTCTCCGCCCGGACCCGGCAAAAGTTCTTCCGGGCCTTTAACCAAACGGGCTTCCAGGGAAAGCCGTTTCAACGCGTTCATCACCGAACCCAGGTTTCCCGCGCCGTAATCGATCACCCCGATAAGGTTCCTCACACAATCACTCCCTTTGTAGAAGGAATAGTTCCGGCGGCCCGCGCGTCGATTTCACAGGCATCCCGCAGAGCCCTGCCCGCTGCCTTGAAGAGGGCTTCTATCTTATGATGATCGCTTCTGCCGCGCAGTATATCAAGGTGCAGCGTTACTGCGGATGCAAGTACAAAACCCTGCCAGAAATCCTCCACCGTATCGGTCTGGAATGAGGCCCGTTCCGTGGAGACCAGGGGAATGCCGGAAAGCCCCGCGTCAAAGACAAGACAGGCCCTCCCGGAAATATCAACCGCGGCGCGGCCCAGAGTTTCGTCCATGGGAAAAAGACAGGAACCGTTTCTCCGTATCCCGCGCCTGTCTCCCAGGGCCTCGTTAAAACACTGACCCAAAACGATTCCCGTATCCTCCACAAGGTGATGCTGATCCACCCAGAGATCCCCAGCTGCCTTTATCTCAAGATCAAAAAGACCGTGCTTTGCAAAAGTATTCAGCATGTGGAACATGAACCCTACAGGGTACTCAAGATGCGCTTCCCCTGTTCCGTCAAGATTCAGCTTTACCGTAATGTCGGTTTCCTTTGTAGTCCGCCTGATTTCAGCGATCCTGCAGAAACCGCTTTCTGTCCTCATTTCAAGCTCCTCGTCTTCAATTTTATCTCACTGCCTTCTTTATGCCGCCGCCTTCTCTATGGCACTACCTTCCGCAGATCGTACTCAACAATATCCGTGGCGCCCAGCCGTTTGAGAGTGGGAATAATACCGGGAACCTCGTCCTTCTTGACCGCAATCTTCACCGCGTATCCGTCATTGCCGGAAAGGGGAGCAACCGTAGGACTCCGCATGGCGGGAAGACCGTTCACCAGTTCCCCGAATTTATCTTCGGATACATTCATTTCCAGCATCACCCTTTCACGGCCGTCCAGAACAGCGTGGAAAAGCATTGCCAGTTCCTCAATAAGGTTCCGTTTCTCCGGGTTTTGCATTGCCGCCCTGGAAGCCACAAAACGGGTCGAAGACTCAAGCAGCGTTGCTACGATTCTTAATCCGTTGTCCTTCAGAGTCTGACCGGAAGAAGTATTATCGATGATCATATCTGCGTCATCGGGCGGAAAAACCTCCGTGGCTCCATAGGTTCTAAGAATACGGTACTCGTAGCCTGAATCTTTAAGCCACCCCTCCGCAAGCCTCACATATTCCGTGGCGGCCACCAGTTTTTTTGAACGCAGCGTCTTTTCATCGGTAGAGGCGGGAACCGCGGCAACGATTCTGACCCTGTCAAAGCCCAGATCAAGAATTTCCTCTACATCGGCGCCGCTTTCCCTGATCCAGTCGATACCGGTAAAACCCGCATCGTGACTCCCCAGTTCCAGAAGCTCGCCGACATTCTGGGGCTTCATAATCTTGGCATCCAGCCAGTCCGCCTGCGTTCCCGTGCCAATCACCGGCCTGTAGGTTCGATCCGCCAGAGAGATGGGGAATCCTGAGTCGTCAAAGAGCCGGGCCACCTCGTCGAAGATCCTTCCCTTGGGGATCAGGATCCGTAATTTTTCCATAAAAACTCCAAAAAAAAACCGTGAACTCCCGGTTTGCCGGAAGCCCACGGTGTATATTCCGTGCGTTACGCCTAAACGGCGCCTGTTTCCGGCAGGAGTGAGTAAAAATGATG
>JAITES010000213.1 GCA_031281925.1 Treponema sp.
GTTCTTCCACCTTCGGTTTTCTTCTCCACCTTTAGATGATTATCGGCACGGACGGCGATGGAGGCAAGATGGGTAACACAAAAGATCTGTTTGATTTCGCCGATTTTTGCCATATATTCACCCACCGCAAGGGCCACTTCTCCGCCGATGCCTGTATCAATCTCGTCAAAAACCAGAGTTTCAAGATTATCCGAAGAAGCAAGCACCGTTTTTATGGCCAGCATGACACGGGACAACTCGCCCCCCGACGCAATCCGGGAAAGATCCTTGAGCGGTTCCCCCGCATTGGCCGAGATAAGGAATTCAACCTCATCGGCGCCCCAGAGACCGTACACAAGGCCTCCCGAATCCCCTTCCCGCCGCCGTTTCTGAACCGTGGCGCTGAAACGGGCATTGGGCATACCCAGGCGCTTGAGGATTGCGGTGATACCTTCGCTCAGGGATACGGCGGCGGCGCTCCGTTTGGAACTGATGGCGGCCGCTCCGGAAACAATATCCTTTTCAAGCGCGCCTATTTCGGCCTTCAACTTATCCCGGTTTTCCGCCGCATTGGAAAGCTCTTCAATTTCCGCCAGAGCGTCTTCCCTGTAGGCAAGGATTGCCTCTTCCGCAGAACCTGAGGAAATACCCGCGGCATATTTCTTTTTTAAGCGGAAAAGCAGGGCAAGCCTCTCTTCCACTTCTTCCAGACGTTTTGGATCGTAACGGAGACCATCCCGGTAGGAACGGAACTCCGCGGCAATGTCCTCAGCCTCGTAGTAGAGCGCCTCGATACGCTTTTGAATACCCTGAAGGCCCTCGTCAATGGCGGAGGCATTATCCAGGGCATTCCTTGCCTTCCGTGCCAGAGTCAATACGGAAAGCTCTTCATCAAAGAGGACTGCCGCCCCAGAATTCACAAAACCCGCAAGTTTTTCAAAATCTCCGAGCCGGCGGGCTTCTGTTTCCAGTTCCGCAATCTCCCCCGGCTTTACCGCGGCCTTGCCTATCTCTTCCGCGGCAAAACCGAGAATTTCAATGCGATTCTCCCGCTCCTTTTCAGAACTCAGGGAAGCTTCAAGGATCCGTTTCTTCTCCGTCAGGGCGGTAAAAACCCGGCCGAAGTCCCGGACTTCCTCGTCCAGAGACGCAAAACGATCCAGGTAACGGCGGTGCGTTTCCTTTTTCAGGAGGGATTCATGGCTATGCTGACCGTGAAGGTCAAAGAGAAAACTCATGAATTCAGCCAGATCCGTCCTCGTTACCGGCGTACTTTGGATAAATATGGAATTTCTGCCGGAAGATTTAATATTCCGCCTGATAATCAGACGCCCGTCCTCGGTTTCAATATCCCGGCTTTTCAGCCACCCGGCGGCTTCGGTATTCCCGGGATCTACAGACACAAGCGCCGAAACCGAGGCTTCCTCGCTTCCGGTACGGATCACATCAACATCCGCCTTGCCTCCCAGCAGAAAACTCAAAGCCCCGACGATAATCGACTTCCCTGCGCCGGTTTCTCCTGTCAATACATTGAAGGCGCCCTGAAAGGAGAGGGAGAGACTGTCGATAAGGGCAAAGTTTTTAACCGTAAGCTCTTCAATCATGTGTCTCTCCGGAGAGGGGCTTCGATCCGTTCGGATCCCGTTGGAGCTTTTTCAGGCTGCGAGCCCTGTGCAGGACCTCCGGCCCAGTTAAGCTTACTCTTCAGGGCACGATAAAAAACTTCCCGTCCCGATGCAATCAGATCCGCCGTATAGGGAGCCTTGCGGATATGAATACGATCCCCCGGCAGCAGTTTCGCAGTCTCCTGACCGTCCACCGTAAGAAGTACGCCGCTCCGTTGTTCCTGTTCCAGCTTTACAATGAGCGTCTCGGTGGCGGGGAGTACCAGCGGCCGATTCGACAGAGTGAAAGGACAGATGGGGTTAACGATGAGAGCTTCCAGTTCAGGATCGAGAATTGGGCCCCCGGCAGCCACCGAATAGGCGGTTGAACCCGTTGGAGTGGCGAGAATCAGGCCGTCTGAAAGATAATTTCCCAACTCCAGCTCTTCGGATTCGGAAAAAAGATTCAACTTGATTATTTTGGCAATCCCGCTGGCGGAAATGACCGCGTCGTTGAGACAGGCTCCCCGGAACACCATAGAGTCGCCCCGTTCCACCTGAATTGAAAACATGAGCCGCCGGGAAAGCGCCGCCTTTCCTTCCAGATGCTGCAGAAACACCGACTCCCATTCCGGGGGATGCACCGCGGCGATAAAGCCAAAGGTACCGAGATTCACCGGAATAATGGGAATATTGTGGGGAGAAACCAGGCGGGCGATATAGAGTACCGTTCCGTCTCCCCCCAGAGAAAAAACGAGATCCAGCCCTTCAAGAAGGGAACTTTCGCCCGCATTCACAGGCCCGGCCGGACTTCCGGCTCCGGAGCTTTCAAGCGGGACTTCACAACAGCGGACTTCCATATCCATCCGGGAACGGAGAACCGCTTCAATCGAAGAAGCCAGTTCCAGAGCCTTGGGTTTATGCGGATTTACCGCAAGGAGAACCTTGATCTGTCCTGAACTCTTTGAAGCATCCATGCGTCTCTCCGAGCCGCGAGGCTTAAGGAAAACTATCTCACCGCCGCCATACGGCGGCTCTGCCATGAGTCCCTCCGGACCGCCTTAGGGGAGAGTCAGAATGAGTTTACTGACCCGCTCAACTTCCGATGCCTGAAGCCGGGGATAAAGCGGAAATAGCACCGTTCTGAGGGAAAGGGAATACGCTTCCGGACATTGGGCGGCATCCACTACCCCTGTTCCCGCCAGAGTATCTTCAAAGGCGCTTTCCACAACTATATCCTTCTTCCGGGCATAAGCCTTAACATCCCTGAGCCCTGTTTCCAGAATGAGGGGAAAAGCATAATTGTTGTAGTCCCCTTCCTGAATAAAGCGTTTGTGCCGGGTACGGAGACTTGACTGGGTATAGACCGCGGCAATCTCCTTCCTTCTGGCAAGGTTTTTGGCCGCTTCCCGGAACTGGATTACCGCCATAGCGGCGTTCATATCGGGAAGACAGTATTCGGGGGGAAGGTCGGCAGAGTTCCGCAATACGGAAGCATCCCTCCGGTTGACCGCATAGAGGAGAGCCCCTCCCCCGGCAGTAAGGATATTCCGTTCTTCAAGGCCCAGGAGCACAAAGACACCGGCCTGTCTTTCAGGCGCCTTCGCCTCTTCTTCAGACACCGGGCTGAAACTATCGGACGCATCTTCAATAACCGGTATGCCAAGTTCCAGAATGGGACTCAGATCAGGCACATAACCCAGAGTATGGGTCAATATAAGAGCCTTCACTTCAAGGCCGGGAGGCTTTTTCTGCATGGCGGCATCTATGCTTTCACGGCTGATACAGGGGAAACCGGAAGAAACATCACAGAAAACCGGCGTCAGGGCCAGATCCTGGAGCACGGTAAGGTAATATCGCGGGGCAAGAGCCGAAACAATGACACCCTGGCCCGCTTTAGGAAGGGAACCTTCACCCGGATTATCTGAAAGCTGACCCGGCCCGGCTGAGGTTCCGGAATTAATCAGTTTAAGAGCCCGGTAAAGAGCAATCGCAGGGCTACGGAGGGCTAGGGCATAATCAAATTTGAGGTTTTCTTTAGCAATCTGTATGAGAAACCTGGACTGCTCCCCCGGACCGATCTTGTCTTCCACAAGAGAAGTCAAGACCGCATCCATCTCCTTCCGCCGAATGGTTGGAGAATAGACTTCTATCTTCATGCTATCTTCGAAGCTCGGCTATTTTTTGCAGTTCTTTGGGATTAAAGAGATCCCGAATATCCAGAATGATGAGGTATCCATGCTCCTGACGTACAACACCCTGTATATACTCGGCTCCAATACCGCTCAACATCTGGGGAGGCGGCTGTATCTCCTCTTTTTCGATGGTCACAACACGGGAAACCCGGTCAATAATCACACCCAACTTCATGCCGTCAATATCAATGATGATAAAACCCGAAAGAAGCTCATCCTCTTCCGAGGTTAGCACTTTTTTAAGATGAAAACGCTTATGCAGATTAATTATAGGGATTATTTCACTGCGAAGATTGAAAATTCCTTCCACATAGGTAGGTGCATTGGGAATTGCCCTGATAGTCTGAACCCGGACAATTTCCTTGACATCCATGATGTTGATCCCGTAAAGCTCTTCTCCGAGCTGAAAGGTCACCAATTGTCTTTGTTCAGCCATAATATCTCCTGCAAATAAACCACTAACCTTATTTTATTATCTATTGGAATCCTTATCAAGTACGTAATAAAAAAAGCATGGCAACTACCTACTTTCCCACCCCTTGGGGGGCAGTATCATTGGCGTTAGAGGGCTTGACTTCCGTGTTCGGAATGGGAACGGGTATATCACCTCCACCATGGTC
>JAITES010000033.1 GCA_031281925.1 Treponema sp.
TGCCTATGGAAACTATTCAACTGAACGGGAAGAATCTTTCTCTGATAAAAGGGCCGGTGATAACGCCGCAGTATGAACGGCAAACCGGAACCATGCGGATTGTGCATATAGGCCTCGGGCATTTCCACCGGGCACATCAGGCCGTCTATCTGGATAAACTGCTGGCTTCCGGAAAGGAAAAATTCCCCATTTTTGAGATGAATCTTGTTGCCGATCCGCCGGGGCGCTCTCCTGATGGGCTGTTGGGGAAGCAGGATTATCTTTACACGCTGATAACCAGGGGCGACAGGGAAGAAGTACGGGTTGTAGGTTCTATCGGGGGCTACCTCAATGCCGCGGGGGCAAAAGAGAAGGCTATTGAAAGGCTGGCGGCGGAAACGACGGAGCTAATCACCCTGACGGTAACGGAGGGGGGCTACCATTACAATCAGCATACGGGAGAACTGCTGCGGGATGATCCTGCGGTAAAAAATGATCTGGAAAGGCCCGGTTCTCCTGAAACCGCGGCAGGTTTTTTGGCCGCCGGCCTGGTTCTGCGCTATAAAACCAATAAAAAGCCCCTGAACATCCTCTGCTGCGACAACATTCCTGCCAACGGGAAACTCCTCCGCCACTGTGTGTTCAGCCTGCTGCAGGAGAACGCCCCGGAGATCATCCCCTGGGTTGAAGATTCCGTTGCCTTTCCCTCTTCCATGGTGGACAGGATCACGCCGGGAACTACGGAGGAACGGGTTAAAGAACTGGAGAAGCTTTACGGCATTGCCGATGCCTGGCCTGTTTTTGCGGAAGATTTCATTCAATGGGTGCTGGAAGACAATTTTGTGACCGGAGCCACCGCTCCGCGTGTTCCCGATTATGCTGCGGCAGGAGTACAGCTTGTAAAAGATGTGGAGCCTTATGAACTGATGAAGATGAGGCTCCTCAACGGCAGTCACTCCGCCCTGGCCTACCCTTCTTACCTGCTCGGTTACCGCCGGGTGGATGAGGCCATGCAGGATCCGCTAATCCGTGATTTTATCCGGGAACACTACATGGAAGAAGTCACCGTGACCCTCTCTCCGGTGCCGGGGATAGATATCGAAGCCTATAAGGATACCCTTATCCGCCGTTTTTCCAACAAAAATACAGGGGATGCCGTGCTGCGTCTGGCCTCCGAAGGTTCCAGCAAGATCCCCAACTTCATGCTGAAACCTCTCCGTGAAGCGGTAAAGAAGAGGCTTCCCCATACAAATATGATCTTTGCCCTTGCCGCGTGGGCCCGTTTTCTCTCGGGTGAAGATGAGGCGGGAAAATCCATTCCCATTGAAGACGCGCGGGGAGCGGAAATTTCCGCGGCAGCGAAGAAGGCCCAAAAGATTCCCGGCCTTTTCCTGAAGACGGTAGGTCTGGAGGGTTTAAGCGGGGAAGAGTTTACGGAACTTGAAAAGAATTTCGCCGGGATTCTGGAAACAATCTACCGTAAAGGCATGAGGGAGGCGCTCAGCGGAATCCGTACCAGGTTAACATAGTGGCCGGGATAACGCGACCGGAAGCGGCTGAAGGCTGTTTCGGCGGCGCTTTCAAAGACGGCGATACGGAATTCACCTTCCTCGTTGAAATAGGGAAGGAGGACTGCTATGTGGAAGTGCTGCCTGAGCCGCAGTGAAAGATACTGATTCTTCCGGGGAGGGCCGCTCATCTCGGTGTTGATCGAGGCAAGATAGACCGTTCCCGGCTCATTGATAGCCAGGGTATAGAGCAGGGGCTGGAGGCCTTCCATGCCGAAGCCTGCGTTTTCGATGTAGCCCGGGTAGGATCGCTCGCCTGCCGGGGAAGAAGTTTTGGGATCCCGGAGGATCAGATCCGAAAAGGAAGATTCCCGTACTTCAACTTCTTCGATTACGGCAGCCCCCGGAGAGCGTAAAACCGCCGCGGCGCTGAGCGCCAGATTGCGAGTCCAGTCCAGACCGAAGAAAGGATCGCGCAGTTCCTCAAAGGCTTTGGTAAAGGAAGAACCCCGATTCCCCGCGGGCGCCTTGAGCGGGGCAATGGGAAGCGGGGCGCCGGTATAGGGCATGAGGAGCAGATCTATTATCCATTTTGCAAAACCTGAACAGTTAAGGCCTTTTTCGCCTTCCTGGGGCCTCCCGTCCTTTATAAACACATAGTTCCCGTTTTCGTCTATGGCTCCGTCATCAAGGAAATTCAGGGCAGGCAGCTGCGAGCGAACGATTTTGATGAATTCTCTTATCTCCCGGTAGTTTGAAGGTTCCGCTTCAAAATATCTCCCGGGGAAACGATCCCCGGCCAGACGGAGAGCCTCTTCTACGGAAATTTCGTAAAGCCGCTCAAAAGGCACGGGAATGGGCTGGGAACGGAGGACATAGGCATCGTAGAGCACCAGATCCATGAGGCATTTATCCCCTGTCCAGGGCCGGAATTGGACATAGGTAAAGGCGTCGCTGCGGAGAAATACCCGGATACGGAGAGCTTCTCCCGTATCTCTGCGGCGGGAGAGCACCCAGGAACCCTGGGCATAGCCGGGAAAAGAGCCCATCGTTCTGCCGGCGCCGGACTCCCTGGCGATCACTATGTTGAATTCTTCCCCTTTGGATTCAGTCCGTATCTCTACCCTGCCCCCTCCTGCCAAATTCCGCCTTTCGGAACCTTTGGCAAGTACCCTGCCGGGGACTTCGAGAAGCCAGGTATCCCGGATTTCCAGCCTGAGGGCACTGTCGTCGGCGATACGGCTTAAAGGGAGATCTCTTCCTGAAACACAGAGGGGGAGGAAAACCAGCAGGGTGAAGAGGAGTTTTGGCTTCATGCTCTATATGATTATCGGAAAATTGGGACAGATCCAATATAAAATGAAAAGCCAGCATTGATACACAAATAATCCGTCAGCCGTTTTAGCTTTTATTCAGGGTTGCCATATATCGAAGGAACGGGCCCCATCCGCAACACCCTGCAAACCTTGTGCAGGAAGGCTGAATTCACCATACATGTATCAATAACCGTCGGGAAGCCCTGCCCGTATCTTTATCTTCACAGAGATTTGTAATATTATATGTATCAGGTAATTTTATGGGGGCAAAATGGCTGACGGTGTAGTAAACAAGGTCGTTTCATTCCTTACCGGGGATGCTGCCGGTTCCGAAGACAAGATGGTTCTCAGGACTTACATTAAGGATATCACCCAGAACCGTTATGCAAAGTTTTTCCGAACCCGTTCCGACGAGTTTGATCCGGCGTTTGCGGTTTTCATTTATGATTTTTACAAGACCCTCTACCCGATAAGGACTTTTCTGCATGAAGTGGGCAGGATGGAAAGGCTCAAACAGATAGCCATTGAAGCCTTTATGGATCGTACCATCGTGGAAACCATGAGGCATATTTCCCCCGAGGGGGCCGCGGAACGGGCAAAAAACACTCCTTCCGCCGAACTGGTAACCCAGCTCAAGGAAGATCTTGCCCGTCTGACCGGAGCTTTCGACGAAACCAGGAAGGAAGGGGTCAACCGCTGTTTCAATCAGATCTCCGCGCTGCACGATTTTACCGGTTTTGACTATATCAGTCTTCTTAAAAAATTCGATCCCGCCATGCCGGAAGGGAATTTCCTCTACACTCCCCGTTTCCAGCCTGCCAGGGCGGATTCCCTTATCAAGGACATAACGGAATTTCTGGCGATTTCCCACTATGTGGCCCAGGAGCAGGAATGGAAAACGGCCTGGGAAGCCATAAAGCTTGCGAATAACGGCGTGGAACTGGTTCCCATGGAAGAATGGAACAGGATCATTGCAGACCTTAAAGATGTAAAGGGCTCGGGGATCATTGATTACTGCATGCGCTATGCCACAAAAAATCCCGGCTGGCGCTGGCAGCCCAGGATTCCCGGCGAAAATCTGGCAAAAACCTGGCTTGAAGCCAAACAGAAATCCGTCCAGGGTATCATCGACAAGATAACCAATGCCCAGAGAGCTTCCCAGATCAGCGCCCTGGTTAAGGCGGTATTTAGTGTTCCCGATATTGTGCGTCTCCACTACTATGTGCCCAGGGAAAACGTGAATTTTGAGCAGAGGGAACTGGACGGCTACATTTACGCCGAGGGGCTCAACTATCTGGCGGCCTTCCTGCAGGATATGCTTGAAAAGGAAGTGAAGGAACTGTGCGACATCATTCTAATCCGGGGACAGTGGACGAGCAATGCCGCCTCCATGGAAATGTCGGAAGCATTCCATCAGATTATAGAGATTCCCGCGGCAATCGGCGAGCTTGATGAAAGCCTTTCGGAAGACGGCGATAACGGTTCCAGACTCCGGGCGGCCATGCTCCGGGTAGACAGGGACAAGACACAGAGGCGCTACATCAACAGTATCTGCGGCGGCATCAACGATGAAGCCCTGGAAATTATTAACCGTTCGGCCACGCATCTAATCATCATCGGCAGGCATTTCAAGGCCCTGGTTGACGATTTCCAGAAAAAGCCAAGCGAACTCTTGACCAACTGGAAGGAACTGGCCGCTTTCTCCAAAGAGCCGCTGGTACACAGGATTTTGGCTTCCTACAAGAGCATCAATTACTTTGTCCAGCTTATGCGGCTCTGCACCCAGTAAGTTAAGCTTGTTCCAAAAACTGAAGTTTTCGAACAGCCTCAGTTATTTCCATTCATAACGGAGCAGCGGCTGACGGGCGGCTTTTACCTCGTCGGGTCTTGAGACGGCCGCGCTAAAGGGAGCGCCCCGGAGGGAAGCCGCATCTTCCCCGGCCTTTTGGGCAAGGGAGAGAAACGCGTCCGCCGCGGCGTCGAGGGTTTCCCGTGATTCGGTTTCCGTTGGCTCCAGCATCAGGGCTTCATGAACGATTAGCGGGAAGTACACCGTGGGCGGATGGATGCCGCAGTCTTCCAGCCCTTTGGCAATGTCAAGGGCGCTTACCCCGTATTTTTCCTTTAGAGTTTCCGCGCTCAACACAAATTCATGCATGCAGAAGCCCGGAGAGGCAGCGGGAAATGTTCCTTTTAGTTTTGCAAGCAGATAGTTGGCATTGAGCACGGCGTTTCCGGCCATGTCTGCCACACCGTCCCTGCCCAGCATGAGAAGGTAGGCGAGGGCCCTTACCGCAACAAGAAAGTTCCCGTAGAAACCGTGCACCCGTCCTATGCTTTTGCCCTCTCCGCGGTCTCCCTCAAAGCCGTAAGAGGGCAGAAAATCCGAAAGAATTTTTTTGCAGCCGACCGGCCCCGAACCCGGCCCTCCGCCGCCGTGGGGGGTGGCAAAGGTCTTGTGGAGATTTATATGCATGACATCAAAACCCATGTCCCCCGGCCGGAAGAGGCCCGCAATGGCGTTGAGGTTTGCCCCGTCATAGTAGCAGAGCCCTCCCGCCTTATGCACAATCTCTGTTATTTCAAGAATGCCGGTTTCAAAAAGTCCCAGTGTATTGGGATTGGTCAGCATGATACCCGCAGTATTACTGTCCGTTACCGATTTTAGAGCCTCAAGATCCATGCGGCCGTCTGCGCCGGACTTGATATTGATTACCGTAAAACCGGCCATGGAAGCGCTGGCAGGATTGGTACCGTGGGCGCTGTCCGGGATGATGATGTTTACCCGCCCGGCGTCTCCCCTGCTTTCGTGGTAAGCCTTGATCATTAAAAGCCCGGTCAATTCGCCCTGGGCCCCGGCAGCGGGCTGGAAACTGAAGGCGTCCATGCCTGTTATGGGACAGAGATACCGGGAGAGCATATCAAAGACCTTGAGGCAGCCCCGCAGTGTCCCGGGCTCCTGAAGGGGATGGAGGGAGGTAAAACCGGGAAGGGCAGCCGCCTCGTCTCCCAGCTTGGGGTTGTACTTCATGGTGCAGGAACCCAGGGGATAGAAACCTCTGTTCACACCGAAGGAACGGCTTTCCAGGGCGCTGTAATGGCGGCTGAGGGAATTTTCGTCGATGTTCGGCAGCCTGGCCGGCCTTTTCCGTGTCAGTTCCCGCGGCAGTGATACTACAGGCACATCGCAGGGCGGCAATATGGCAGAAGATCTGCCTTCCCTGCTTTTTTCAAAAATCAGTTCCATAATTTCTCCCTGAGGATGCCGCAGAGCCTGTCGATTTCCTCTTTGGTATTGAGTTCCGTAACGCACCAGAGAAGCTGTTTTCCTTCGTTAATGGGCAGGGGGCCCAGAATATCTTCCTCCTCAAGCCGGGCAAGAATTTTTCCGGCGCCGGGGGAGGATGTTACAAATTCGTTGAAAAATTCCCCTGTGTAAAGAAGAGAAAAACCGGGTATGGCGGAGATACTGTTTGCCGCGTAGACGGCCCTGGAATGGCACTGGGAGGCGGCTTCCGCAAAACCCGTTTCGCCCATCACGGAAAGGTACACCGCGGCGGTGAGGGCGCAGTAGGCCTGATTACTGCAGATATTGCTGGAAGCTTTTTCCCGGCGTATGTGCTGTTCCCGGGCCTGCAGGGTGAGCACGAAGGCCCGTTCCCCGCGGCTGTCCGTCGTCTCCCCCACGATGCGGCCGGGAAGCCTGCGCAGGAGAGGGCCTTTGCAGGCCATAAAACCGAGATAGGGTCCCCCGAATGAAAGGGGAAGTCCCAGGGGCTGTCCTTCACCGCAGGCAATATCCGCTCCGCAGACGCCGGGACTTTCCAGGATACCCAGCGATACCGGATATACGCCCGTAACAAGGAGGGCTCCTTCTTCGTGCACTGTTTCCGCGCAGGCTTTTACATCTTCGATAAGGCCGAAAAAATTCGGCTGTTCGAGATACACGCAGGCCGCGGATCGATCCTCCCGCAGCAGTTTCCGCAGAAGCCCAGCGTCGATTCTCCCGTCCTGCGCAGCGGGGATCGTCTTTATCTTCATGCCGTTGCCGAAGCAGTAGGTCTTTACGGTTTCCAGTGTCTGCCTCTTTACCGTTTCCGCGATGAATACGGTATTGCGGTCCCGTTCCCGGCACATGGCAATGCTTTCCGCGGCCGCGGAAGCGCCGTCGTAGACAGAGGCATTGGAGGCATCCATGCCGGTGATCTCGCAGATCATACTCTGGTATTCAAAGATCGCCTGCAGAATTCCCTGGCTTATCTCGCTCTGGTAGGGCGTGTACGCGGTAAGGAAAGTCTCTTTGGAGATG
>JAITES010000210.1 GCA_031281925.1 Treponema sp.
GATACAGCCGCCAGGATCTATCGAAGAATCCTCCACCACCTGAATGGACTTTGAACCTTCCAGCATCTGAATAAAATCCTTGATGTGTTCGGTGGTTAGCTTTACATCCATCATGTTTACCCGGATGATAATATTGCCGCGGCCCTTGACCTTGCGCAGAGCCTGTACCACATTGGAGATAATTACATTCCGTTGATTTTCCGAAATTACCTTAATTACTTTTCTGGAGATGAGAAGCACAAGATCGATTATTTCCTGTTCACAGCCTGCAAGGATATCCGCCCGCTGATTCTGGGCCCGTTCCAGTACCACCTGGGTTCGCTGCACTAGACGTTCCACTTCGGCCCGGCCTTCGAGAAACCCGGCGTCCCTTCCCGCTATCCTTCCCCGTTCTTCGGCTTCTTTCCGTTCCGCTTCAAATGCCTGGCGGGAAGAATCTTCGATCTCTTTGGCCTTCCTGTTTGCAGCGGCAATTATCTCTGCCGCCTCATCTTCGGCTTTTTGTTTCAATGCCTGGGCTTCATCTGTTTTGCGTTTCACTTCCCGGAAGGCCGCTTCCTCCGCTTCCTTTACAATGCCTTCGGCTTCTGCCTTGGCGGAGCGGATCATCGCCTCCCTTTCCTGTTCCCACTGAAGCTTGAATGCTTCCGCTTCCCGGCGTATATCCTCGACAGTAGGGCCCTGATCCTCTTCCTCAATCTCTTCCACTTCTTCAAGTTCTTCTTCCTGGAGAGCCAGATGAGCCAGTTCGGGAAAAGATGTGGGTGAAGCGAGAACTACTTTTTTCTGGTCAATCGAAACTTCACCGGGACGTAAAACAGCTTTTACCATGACGACCTCTATACAACCAATTCATCTTCACCGGAGCGGGCAACAACAATCTCACCGGTATCTTCAAGATGCCTGATGATGGACACGATCTTCTGCTGGGCTTCTTCCACGTCTTTAAGACGTACCGGGCCCATGTATTCCATGTCCTCTTTCAACATGCCCGCGGCGCGCTTACTCATGTTGCGGAAGATCTTGTCCTGAACTTCCGTATCTACACTCTTTAGGGCCTTGGCCAATTCCTGGGAATCAACTTCCCGCATGACTTTCTGAATGGCCCGGTCGTCCAGCATGACAATGTCTTCAAACACGAACATCCTCTTCTTGATCTCTTCCGCAAGTTCAGGATCTTCGTCTTCCAGGGCTTCGATAATCTGTTTCTCTGATGCACGGTCAACAAGGTTGAGGATTTCGACGATGCTTTCCACCCCGCCCGCAGTGGTGTAGTCTTCGCTTGACAGGGTCGAAAGTTTCTTTTCAAGAACCCGTTCAACTTCCCGCAGTACTTCGGGGCTTGTACGATCCATGGTAGCAATTCTACGGGCCACGTCGCTCTGGGTTTCGTGGGGAAGGTTCTGCAGAATTACACTGGCCTTGTTGGGTTCCAGGTATGCAAGGATAAGCGCAATGGTCTGCGGATGTTCCTGCTGAATAAAGTTCAAAAGGTGGGCCGGATCTGTCCGGCGAATAAAGTCAAAGGGCCTTACCTGCAGGCTCGAAGTCAAACGGTTGATTATATCGATTGCCTTCTGGCTTCCCAGAGATTTTTCGAGGAGTTCCCTGGCATAGTCAATACCGCCTGTACTGATGAACTGGTTAGCCATCATCAGTTCCTGGAATTCCTGGAGTATGGCGTCTTTCTGATCGGGCTCTATGGTTTCAAGCCGGGCAATTTCAAAAGTAAGGGTTTCAATCTCGTCTTCCCGGAGGAACTTGAAGATCTCCGCGGAGATCTCCGACCCAATGGTCACCAGGAATATGGCTGCTTTCTGGCGGCCGGTAAATTCTTTATTGCCTTTCTTCTTGGCGCCTACTATGGCTCCACCGGATGAAGCGCTGCTCTTTGCCATTTCCTATTCCTCCAACAACCATGTTCTGATAAGCCGGGCCACGTCTTCAGGATGCTCTTTGGCCATATTGGCTACAGATTCCTGCAGTTCCATGCGTGTCCGCTCTTCCACCGAGATGGACACGTCTACGCCGCCTTCTTCCGCGCTGGCGATAGCCGCATCCCGCGCGGCCTGTTCCCGCTGGGCCCGAAGTTCTTCCGCAATCCTCCGCCGCCGTTCGAGTTCCCTGGTGATAAGCCTGAACAGGATAAAACCCACAAGGAGCAGGGCCAGACCGGAGAGGAAGACAAAGATCGTGGTCTTGATCTGCTGATCCCGGAAGTAGGCCGCATCCTCATCCCTGAACTGGTTTGTCCTGTCAACAGGGATATTCTGCACGGTAACGGCGTCTCCCCTTGCCGCATTATACCCTATTGCATTCTGTATAAGATACTGGGAGGAACGCAGATCCTCCGCGGGAACAGGGGTATATTCCCTTTCGATAGAGCCGTCCGGCAGGATCACCGGCCTCCCCTTTTCAGTATACTTCCATTTCCATTTTCCGTCGATATTGACCGAAACGGTTACCCGGTCGATCTGGGGACTCTTCTCCTCCTGGGTTGTTTTCTTGTTGATCTCTTCATTCTTGAAAAGTGTTTCCTGGCTCATCTTTCCGTAGAGATTTTGCATGTCCTTGAAGGCCGGGGGGGTCTGGCCTTCCACACCTGCGGGGCCTTCCGGGTTGAGGCCTGTTCCTTCCCACTTTGTGACGGAAGTATTGGTAGACCTGGTTACGGACTCTTTCAGTTCCGAATCGTCATAGGGAAGGCCGGGAGTCCTCGGCTTGATGGTGATGGGGAAGTATTCTTCGGTATCCACCGCCCGCTTGCTCATATCCATTTCGATCTTGATGTTAAGATCGCGGACACGGTCTTTGGTGTAGATATCCTGCAGGGATTTCAGGATCAGGGCTCTGTAGCGCGTCTCCTGCTGGAGGATCAGTTTCTGTTCCTTTTCAATGAGGGAAAGCCTGTCAAAGGCGGCCATGCCATCAAAGTCGTTGAGGAGGTTTCCGTTCGTGTCGACAATGGCGATGTTCTCGTCGCTTAGACCCTGCACCGCGTATTTGAGGATCTTCTGTATGCCTTCGATTTTTTTCCGGTTGGTCAGAATATCGCTTCCCGGTTTGGGAGTCAGTACCACGCTGGCAGTTACCGGGTCCTGGTCTGCCTGAAAAAGTTCCCGTTCAGGGCTCACTATAGTTACATTGGCGTCGTCAACATCATCAATCGCCTTGATGTGATCCGTCACCATCTGGGTGATCGCCCTGCGGAGATTTACATTCCGTTCAAAATCGGTGATTGTCCAGCGATCCCGGTCAAAGATCGCCCAGGGATCCGTACCGGAAGGAATAAGGTCTTCCCGGATAAGGATGCCGCGCATTCTTTTTGCGGTTGGCTCATCGTTAACCTGCACTATTCCTGCGGGCGATACCGAAGCCTTGACGCCTTCCTGGTTGATCCGCATGATGATCCTGTCCTGCGCGGCCTCATCCCGGATAGGAGCGTCGATCACCGGTACCAGTGTGGGCGCCGAGGAGATGGTGAAAAGGGCAATCAGGCCTCCTGTCACCGCCACGGCGATCCCGATAAGGATGATCCTTTGGATCATCGCCATCTTTCCCCAGAGATTCCGTATCTGGGCAATAATCTTGCGTAAAAATTCCATTTGTCCCCTCCCCCCTCTATCGCTCAAAAGACTCTGCCTGTAATATGAGGCGTTATCTTGTATTTATAATATCCCTCCAGCCCTGCACGAGACGGCTCAAAACATTCCGTGTTATGTTGAGCGACATCTGGGCCTTTGCCTGGGCAATGGTGATATCATGAACATCCACCGATCCGGGATCGGTTACCGCCTGCTGGGCAAGATTGCTCGCAAACTGCTGATCCCCCGACACATGATCCAGCGCCTCGAGCATTGCTTTTTCAAATGCTCCCGAACGGACAACCATATCGGCGCCGGTTTTCGCTTTCAGCTCTTCAATCCGGTGGCCCACGTTTGCATACTGTCCGGGTGCCGGGGCCATATGCTTTGGATGGGTAAGTTTTAAGGGAATATGATCCCCGCTTACCATATCAGGCGTTAGTATTACCGTACTCATTTATGCCAACCTCTTATTAGCGCGATCAAAAGACCGCGCCGTCGAATACAACGGGAAGCCAGGCTTCATGCTACCTCCCGCCTATTTCAAGGGCCCGCTGGAACATGGTTTTTGCCCCGTCCACAACCGCAGCATTTGCTTCATAGGCACGGGAAGCGGAGATCATGTCCACCATTTCCGTAACGATATCCACATTGGGCAATTCCACATAACCGGCGCGGGAGCCCGTCTTAATGGCATCGGGATGAGTGGGATCGTAGCGGTACTTATTCTCCGTAGAAAAATCTTTTTCGATTTCCACCACCCGGACTCCCTTGCCGATGCCGTCGTCCATTGACTCAGGCAGAAAGGGTGAACGCCAAAAGGGAC
>JAITES010000018.1 GCA_031281925.1 Treponema sp.
CCCCTTCATCCCGGAAACGATAGAAGATAAAACGCTCCTCCAGGTTGAGGATTAGATCCTGAAGCCGGGCAAAACTAAAGTCGCCGTCAAAAAAGCTGTCCAGATCTTCGGGCCGGGGAAAGTCGAGGAGACCCACCGCGGCAATAAGCAGGGCTTCTTCCTCGCCGATGTAGGCGTCTATCGTTTCCTGAATATCGGGCCGGGAAAGAAAGGCGGCCAGATCCTCCGCAAGCCGCTGTTTGTTAAAGGGGGTTTCAATCTTCCCGAAAACCGAACGCATCAGTTCAAAGAAGGCGCCTTCATGAAGCGTAAGCAGGGCGGATTTCCAGTCTCCGGTGGACTTGAAGGCACTCATTCAAAACCCCAGTGGCGGATGCTGTACTTGTAGCCCTGCTCCGCGAGAAACTTCTGCCGGTTGGCGGCAAAGTCTTCCTCCACGGTGTAACGGGATACCAGAGTAAAAAACCAGGAATTCCGGGCCTTGGGACGCAAAATCCGCCCCAGGCGCTGAGCCTCTTCCTGCCGGGAACCGAAGGAACCTGAAATCTGAATTGCCATGGATGCATCGGGGAGATCTATTGCAAAGTTTGCCACCTTTGAAACCACTATCACCCGCAGTTCTCCCCGTCTGAAGGCTCCGTAGATCCGCTCCCGTTCCGGGTTGGGAGTTTTCCCGGTGATCAGGGGAACCTTGAGAAGCCGTGCGAGGGACTCAAGCTGGGAAATATACTGACCAATCACCAGAATCTGATCTTCCCCATGATTTTCGATAAGCTGAAATGCTATCTTCTCCTTGAGGGGGTTTTCGCTGGCAATACGGTACTTTTCCCGGGGCGTCGCCACGGCATAGGGGATCTTGAGATCCTCCGGCAGATCCAGCCGGATCTCCGTGCAGAGGGCTTCTGCAATCCAGCCTTTTGCCTCAATGTCTTTCCAGGGCACATCGTAGCGCTTTGGCCCCACAAGGCTAAAGACAGCGTCCTCGTTGCCATCCTCCCGGATGAGCGTAGCGGTCAGCCCCAGACGCCGTACCGCCTGCAATTCCGCGGTTACCCGGAAGATCGGAGCGGGAAGCAGGTGTACCTCATCATAGATAATGAGACCCCAGGCCCGTTCCCTGAACAGTTTGAAATGGGGAAATTCAGCCTGCCCGTCCTCCGTGGAAGTATCCACCCGGCGGGGACGCCATGTGATGATCTGATAGGTAGCAATGGTTACCGGGGCAATGGCCTTGCGGTCGCCTGAATATTCGGCCAGATCTTCGGCCTTGAGATCCGTCTTGTCCAGCAGTTCGTCGATCCACTGGTGTGTTGCCGCTACATTGGTGGTTAAAATGAGGGTATTGGTCTTGAGCATACTCATGAGGAGCATTCCCACGATGGTTTTGCCTGAACCGCAGGGCAGTACCACCACTCCGTAACCGGTACCGGGCCCTCCGTTACCCTGAACCGCACGGGCCGCTTCCTCCTGGTAATCCCGGATTGTAAAAGGCAGCCCCGACATGGCGGTATTACGAAAGGAGAATTCCAGCTTGTCACCCTGAACAAAGGAAGCCTCGTCCTTGACAGGCCAGCCAAGACGGATCAATTCCCGCTTGACCGTTCCCCGGTCGGTAAGCTTCACCCTGAAACCCTTCCCTCTTTTCTGCAGATACTTTTCCAGAGACTGGGAAGCCGCAATTTCCGCCAGTATTGCCTCGTCTTCACACTCCAGAAACAAAGTATCCCCATTATCAGAGCGCATGCGGATCTTTCCGTAACGGGACATGGTATCGGTAAAACCTTCCAGAATCCCCCGGGGAATGGGATAGCGGGTAAACTCTTCCAGCGCCGCGCCGATATCCTCCGGCCTGAAGCCTGCGCTGGCTGCATTCCAGAGGGAAAGCGGACTGATTCTGTAGGTATGTATATGTTCGGGGGACTTTTCCAGTTCTGCAAACGGCATGATCGCTTCCCTGCCTTCCTCTGCCCGGGGAGCATGCACATCAAGGAGAAGAGTCCTGTCACTCTGGACGATCAGGGGGTTTGAAGGATCAATAGCCATAACCTGAATAGTATATCAAATAATCCCCTCTTCTGTTAACGGATGCGTGCTATTCGCGTTTGGAAAGAACCGAATCAACAAGATTTTTGAAATCGGAATTAAGATTCTGCGGAGAAGAAGCCTCCAGTACAGAATCGCTGATATAGTGGACTCCGTCTTTTTCCTGAATTACTTCCGCCTCCAGAACATCAATCGGAGAGGAGGCCGCGATACTGAAAGGCTTATACATTATGGGAAGTCCCCGGGAGGTTTCCGGACTATTATTGCTATTGCTCTTTAGTCCTCTGATTTTTTTTTTTCGTTTTTGGAGATGAAGAAGAGCTTCCTTCGTCTTTTGTATCTGCAGGAGGGGAGTCGGCATCTTCGGGCGCTGCCGATTCCGCTTCTTCCCCCGGTACTTCGAGTGCCGCTCCCGATTCGTCAGGCACCTCTACCGGCAAGAGCATTTCTTCTTCCTCACCCGAAAAATCGGAGAGCATGGTTACAAAGGGAGAAACAATCTCCATTTCAATATCCAGGGCTTCTTCCGTGTCATTGCTTTCCGGCAGGGGGGTAAATTCTATTTTACTGGTCAGATCTGCAAGGTTGTCCTGGGGAGGAGAAAGAGACCCTAAATCCGAATCTTCTTCGGTAAGCTCTTCCAGAGGTTCGGCGCCTTCGATTTCTTCAAGCTCTTCAAGTTCCCCTACATCATCCCCGTCCGCGGCCCCAAGCCCGGCCAAATCTGCCGGAAGAGGGGGAGCGGGGCTTTCACCGGGAATAACGGCGCCTTCGGCGGCGATGCTATCCACATCAATAATGGGAACTTCATCCACATTGGGAGGCCCGGCAGATTCAGGAACCGCT
>JAITES010000125.1 GCA_031281925.1 Treponema sp.
AAAAAATTCACTATAATACACTCATGGAAGATAAAGCTCTCTCCCAGGTGGATCTGATCCGGGAGGCATTTCACTATCAAAGCCGCTTTGAAGGCTCCACCATGGTGTTCAAGATCGAATTCCCTGTCACAGAAGATCCGCTTTTCCCCTATCTCATGAAGGATCTCGCCCTGCTGTCCAAGACGGGTTTCAAGATTGTGATCGTCCCCGGCGCAAAGGAATGGATAGATTCGGTATTGGCGGAATACGGTATAGTTTCCTCATATACGGAAATTCCCGGCGAAAGGAAGGGGGCTGCGTCAGGCTCCTTAAGAATCACAACGGCGGAGGCGATTCCCTTTGTGGAGATGGCGGCCTTCCATGTGGCTACCCGTTTCATGACCTTTCTCTCCGCCAGCCGGGTGGATGCGGCTATCGGGAACTTTATCAGGGCGAGGGGGCTGGGGGTCGTCAACGGTCTTGATATGGAACATACGGGCACGGTGGACAAGATTCTTACCGGTTCCATTGAACGGCTGCTCCGGGAAGGGATGGCGCCGATTCTGCCCTGTATCGGTTACAGTCCCGCGGGGAAACCCTACAATGTATCCAGCGACGGAATCGCCCTTGCGGTCTCTTCTGCCCTGGGCGCGGTTAAGCTTTTTATTGTAAGTCTTTCGGGGGGCCTGTCCGCAGAAAAACTGCGTATTCCTGCGGGTATCGAGGTGGGAGAGAACGGCAGAATCATACGGCTCCGTCCTGCCGAGGCCGAGGCGGTGCTTGAGGCGAACAGTAAAACTGCGGAGGGTGAAAACCGGGATGAATCTTCCGCGGAACAGCTGCGGGAGCTGTGTCTTGCGCTGCAGGCTTCCCGGGCGGGAGTGGAACGGGTTCATATCATCAGCGGCAGAGAGGAAGGATCTGTACTGCGGGAACTCTTCTCCAATCTGGGATCAGGAACCATGATCTATGCGGACGAATATGAATCCATAAGGCCCCTGCATAACAGGGATATTCCCGATGTACTCCGCCTCATGGAGCCCCTGATGCAGAAAGACATCCTTGTCCGGCGTACCGCTGAACAGATTCAGGAAAAAAAGGACGACTATGTGGTCTTCGAGATCGACAGTTCCGTTCATGCCTGCGGGGCTCTTCACGACTGGGGCGAAGGCCAGGCGGAGATCGCCGCCATTGCCACAGATCCCCTCTACACCGACATGGGGCTGGGGAGGCGCATCATAGGCTACCTCAAGGAAAGGGCGGAGAAACTGGGATTCAGGCGTGTCTTTGTCCTGACTACCTCTACCCATGACTGGTTTGAATTTTTGGGTTTCCGGGAAACAACGGTAGAAACTCTGCCGGAACGTAAACGCAAGGTTTATAATCAGAACCGCAAAAGCAAAGTCTTTGCGCTTAATCTGTAATGTCCAGAACGGAAACCTATACAGCCCTGGTTCTCAAGACTCAAAATTCCGGAGAGTCAAACCGGGAAGCATGGTTTCTCACCGAAGAAGCGGGGCTCCTGAAGGCTACGGTCTTCGGCGGCCCAAAGAGTAAACTGCGTTCCCATGTTTCCCCCCACAATTCGGGGAAGCTCTGGATCTACCGTGACCCGGTGCGCAATTCCCGCAAGGTAAGCGACTTCGATGTCCAGTCCTGGCGGCCGGGAATCCGGGAACTGTGGGAACGGATCATGGCCGCAAGCGCCATTGCCGAAACGATTCTCTCCTCCCAGGGCGGAGGCGGAAACTGGGCGGAGGCCTTTCCTTCGGCATGTCAATCTCTGGATGCCCTGGACAGTTCGGGCGAAGAACTTTCAGGCAGGATCTTCATCCATTTTCTCTGGAACTGGCTGGACGTTCTGGGACTTCGTCCGGATCTGGAACACTGCGTTTCCTGCGCTTGTGAGCCGGGCGGAGATAGGGTATTGTGGTATGACAGTATTGAGGGAGGCGTTCTCTGTGCAGACTGCGCCAAAGGCCGGGAAGAGGGAAGCTTGCTAAGGCTCGGCCCCGGCGCGGGAAAGTGGCTGAGAGCCGTTGCCGGGATAGCTCCGCCGGAACTGAAGCGCTACTCCCTGGATACGGTATCCAGGACCGAGGCCAAACATCTGGTGACGGCGCTTATGTCCGGCGCCCTGGGCAGGGGATTTTCAAGCTGGGAGAATGTAAGCTGAGCCTGTTCAAAATCAGATAGTATCATGAAAGGAAATAGCGCCAGATGAAGTGGGACAAGAGAGAGATTGCGGCGGAACAGGTAAAGAGCATTGCCGCCAAATACGGCTGCGATACCCTTACCGCATCCATTCTGCTCCGCCGGGGCATTACCGAAGCGCAGGATATCTGTTTTTTTCTGGAATCCGATACCCGTCATTTGAGGAATCCCTTTGAGCTTCCCGGCATGGAAGATGCGGTAGACCGTATTCTCGCCGCCAGAGAAGAAAAAGAAAAAGTTTTAATCTTCGGCGACCGGGACGTGGACGGCATTACCAGTACCACCCTTCTTGCGGACTATCTTTCCGAATTGGGAATTGATTTGAGCTGGCGGCTCCCGGTGGGAGACGATCCCTACGGCCTTTCCATAAACGCGGTGGAGGAATTTGCCGCGGCCTACGGGACGCTCATCATCACTGTGGATTGCGGCATTTCAAATATAGAGGAGATCCGCAGGGCCAATGAACTGGGCGTGGACGTAATCGTTACGGATCATCACAACCCGCCCGAGGAGCTTCCCGAAGCCCTGAGCATAATCAATCCCAAGCTCGCCGGTTCAAGCTATGCTTTCCGGGATCTTTCAGGCTGCAGCGTGGCATATAAGCTCGTTTCCGCCCTGCGTTTTGCCAAAAAAAGCAGCCTGTACGGACAGCCCGTATGCCTGCTCAATACCCGGCCGGTAAACGAAGCCTGGGTAGTTGAAGCGGTAAAGCTCAGGAACATGGCGGTAAGCGCCTCAGTCTGTGAAACCATTATTCCCGGTGAGATTAGTATTACCGCAACAAGGCTGCCCGCCTTCCTTGAAGGCCAGCAGATTCTCTGCTGGGACGCTCCCCTTCATCGCAAGGTTCTTGCAAAACTCTTCGGCAGCGGCGTAGAGATCTACATGCAGGATGTCTCGGAGGAAATAGGCAGAGAGATTCCCCAGGCGGCGGGCAAGAGTCTCCTGCGCATCAAGGAACTTTCCCGCATTGCCCGTTATGCGGACAGGGAACTTACCGAGCTGGATGTCTTTGTCAATCTTTTTAATTCTTTTGTATATAAACGGGAAAAACTCGCCCCCGAAGGTGACGCTATGGATCTCCAGCTTGCAGCGCTGAGTACCATTGCCGATATTGTTCCCCTGAGGGATGAAAACAGAATCATTGTCAGGGCAGGCCTGGCCTCGCTGCAGGAAAAACCCAGGCCCGGAATATCCGACCTCCTCTTCAAGCTGGGCATGGCGGGGCGGCGCTTTGACAGCAAGGATGTTTCCTGGAACCTCTGCCCCGCAATCAACGCCGCGGGCCGCATGGGCAGCGCGGACAAGGCCGCCGCCCTTCTCATGGAAAAAGACGCCGGGAAAAGAGATCTGCTGGCCGATGAGATTATCGCCTTAAACCAGGAACGCAAGAACCTTGAGGGGGAAATATGGCCTTTGGCGGAGGAACGAGCCCGGAACAGTCTTGAAGCGTACAGGGGAAAACTGGTTCTTGCCGCGGGGGAAGAGATCAAGAGAGGCGTTACGGGGAACATGGCGAACAAGCTTGCCAAACTTTTCCATGTGCCGGCAATAGTCGTGTCATTCCAGGAAGAAACGGCGGTAGGTTCTCTCCGTTCGGAAAAAAATTTTAAAACCGGTACTCTGCTGAAAAGCTGCAAGGATCTCCTTATCGACTGGGGCGGCCATGATCATGCATCAGGTTTTTCCATGCAGAAATCCAACTGGGAAGCCTTTGCCGAACGGCTTAAAGATGAGGCGATGAATATAGAAACGGTATCTGCGGAGGAGGCGAGCGTCAGTATTGATGCGGAACTTCCCCGGAATTATCTGAATCCTGATATATTCAAGGTTGTAGACCGTTTTGAACCCTACGGTGAGGAAAACGAAGCCCTTGTCTTTCTCGCAAAAAAACTAAAGATAGACGATGTAAACATCGTGGGCAAAACCGGGAACCGTCATGCAAAGCTCAGCCTGAATTCGGGTACGCACAAGTGGCCCGCGCTTTACTGGGGGGCCGCGGAGAAAATCAATGTTGACTTTGCCCTTAACGATACTGTTGACGCTGTTTTTAACTTTTCCCGCAACTGGTTTAACGGTATGGAAACCCTTCAAATGGAAATCATTGAACTCAAGAGAAGCCCGGAATGAACAGAAGAGCCTTACCTTTCAGCGTCTTCTTTTTACTCATAACCGTTTTTCTCTTCCCCCAGGACTACAAAAATCCGCGCCTCTTTCTTATCCCCGAAGCCCCCCGGCCCGGAGAACCGGTAACCGTGATCCTTCAGGGTGAAGAGGCTCAGGCTGCGGGGCTTCAGGCGGTGCTGCTGCGGGGGCGAAACAGGTTTTCCAGAGCGGCCTTCTTTGACTGCGACCTCGGGGAAGGGAAAAGCGTCAAAGCGGCCCTGCTTGCCGTACCCTCCACCGTCCTGCCCGGGGAAGCCTCCGTCAGGGTGGAGAGGGGAAAGACCGGGGAGGAGGCCGCGTTTCTTGCGGAGATGCCCCTCGGCATCGCGCGGAGGGACTTTGTCTCGGAAACCATAACGCTCAACGAAAGCCTCACCCGGATACGGACGGAAAGCGATCCGCAGAAGACCGCCGAGGCGGAACAGGTCTGGGCCATCTTCAACCGGACGGGAGACAGCATCCTTGCCGAAGGATACTTCAGGGCGCCTGTCGATTCCACCCGGCGGACGAGCCACTTTGGAGACCGGCGGGTTTTTAGGTATTCAAACGGCGAATCCGGTACTTCCATCCATGCGGGGGTAGACTACGGCGTTCCAAAGGGAACCCGGGTGAATGCCTGCGCTGCAGGAAAAGTGGTTCTTGCCCGGAACCGCATCGTTACGGGCAATTCGGTGATTCTCGAACATCTGCCCGGCGTGTATTCCCTCTACTATCACCTGGACAGCATCGCGTGCAGAGAGGGACAGATCCTTGCCTCAGGTGAAATACTGGGGCTTTCGGGAGCCACCGGACTTGCCACGGGGCCTCACCTGCACTGGGAAATCCGGGTTTCCGGGGAAAACGCGGACCCGGATGCCTTCATCTCAAGGCCGGTACTTGACAAAAAGACCATTCTTGAAATAATAAAACAGTAGGCTGCTGGACTAGAATACTGATTAAGGTACCGGCAACCGGGCCGTTCCAAAATGTTCGGTCTATCTTGACCTTTGAGGAAAGGAGGTGATTTACAGTGGCTCATATTATCGTTGATGACAACGAGATGCTTGAGAAGGCCATCAAACGTTTCAAACGCATGGTGGAAAAGGAAGGCATTATCAGGGAATTTAAAAAACGGGAATATTATGAAAAACCCTCTACCATCCTCAACAGGAAGAAGAAATCCATTGCCCGCAAACTGATGAAAAAGTCCAGAAAAGGCCGGACAGAGTATTAAGCTGAGTCTGTCCATAATAGAGAGTTGTTCCGAAACCAAATGAGGTTTTGGAACAGCTTCCTTGAATCGAGCTTGTTCCGAAACCAAATGAGGTTTTGGAACAGGTTCAAAGATTCCCCAATGAAGCCGAGGAAAAAGTGAAGCGTCTTAAACGCCTTGTTATGGGTGATGTTCACGGCAGAGACTTCTGGAAGCGGCATCTTGAAAAGGACTTTTCCGAATTCTATATTCTTGGCGATTACTTTGACAGTTTTGATGTGCCCTTTGAATTTCAGCTGAAAAATTTTCTGGAACTCTGTAAAGCCGCCCGGACGGACAGCCGTATAAAGCTCTGCCTGGGGAACCACGACTACCATTATCTTAAAAACATTTTTCGCCAGGAGTATTCAGGATTCCAGGCCAGGAAAGTTCCCCAAATCCGGGAAGCCCTGGAAGAGAACATGGATCTTATCAAGGTTCTCTATGTTATCGAAAACAGGATCATCATTTCCCATGCAGGCGTTTCGACTACCTTTATGGAGCAGATGAAATCTCATGGCGTACATAAACCGGAAGACATTAACTCATCCTTCCTTCAGGATCGCAATATTCTTACCTTTTCAGGCCGCAACAACTACGGCGATGACGTAACCCAGAGTCCCATCTGGATACGGCCCGCTTCCCTGATTAAAGATCACCTTGCAGGATACAGTCAGATCGTAGGGCATACGGAACATGCGATCATCAAGGTATTTACCCTGGAAAAGGCCTCCGCGGAAAGAGAAGCCCTCACGCTTGTAATCTGCGATACCGGAGACAGGGATCTTGTATACCGGTTTTAGATCGGTCTTTCAATAAAGTAACCGGCTTTATGAACAAGTCCTAGATCAATGTTTCAAGAAGCGCAGGCTCAACCAGCTGGGGAATGGTGATCTGGCTTTTCCCCGCATATTTATTGTTGTAAGCGATGGCGGTTTCCATGGCATGGGGATTGCGGGCCCAGCTTCTGCGGGCAACGCCGTTGATCACGTCCCAGAGCAGGGCGTTCTTAATCACTTCATCAACACGGCCGCTTCCGTCCAGCACAAGACCGAAACCTCCGTTGATGGCCTTGCCGATGCCTACCCCGCCCCCGTTATGCAGGGCCACCAGAGACATCCCCCTGCAGGCATCCCCCGCAAAGTTCTGCACCGCCATGTCGGCCATGACATTGCTGCCGTCTTTAATGTTTGCCGTTTCCCGGAAAGGGGAATCGGCGCCGCTTACATCATGGTGATCCCGGCCTATCATCACGGGGCCTATTTCGCCATTGCGTACCATCTCGTTAAACTTGAGGGCAATGGCAAGGCGGCCTTCCGCATCCTGATAGAGTATCCGCGCCTTTGTACCCACCACCAGCCTGTTTTTGTCCGCGTCCCGGATCCAGTTGTAGTTATCCATATCCTGACTGCGGCGCCGCGGATCGATGCAGCTCATGGCCGCATGATCGGTGGCGAGAAGATCCGAATCCCTGCCGGAAAGACATACCCAGCGGAAGGGGCCGTAACCGTAGTCAAAGAGTTCGGGCCCCATGATATCCTCCACATAGGAGGGATATATAAAGCCGTCCTTCTCATCGACGCCGTTTTTGGAGATCTCCCTGACTCCCGCGTCGTAGACCGCCTTGAGGAAGGAGTTTCCGTAATCGAAGAAATAGGTTCCCCTTTCAACACAGATTCTGATAAGCTCAAAGTGACGGCGCAGGGATCTATCCACAAGTTTTCTGAACGTTTCCCTGTCCTCCGACAGTAAACGTGTGCGCTCCGCAAAGGAGATGCCCTGGGGACAGTAGCCTCCGTCATAGGCCGCATGACAGGAAGTCTGATCCGAGAGAAGATCTATCTTTATGCCCTTTTCCGCCGCGTACTCAAGGAGATCCACAATGTTTCCCTCGTAGGCTAAGGATATGGTTTCACCCTTTGCCATACATTCCCCGGCCATGGAAAAAAGTTCTTCAAGATTAGGGGATGACTTCCTCACCCATCCCTGCCTGAGCCTGGTTTCTATGCGGGAAGGATCAACTTCGGCAATGATGCCCACCCCGCCTGAAATCTCCACCGCCTTTGGCTGAGCGCCGCTCATCCCTCCCAGTCCTGAACTGACAAAGAGTCTGCCTTTGAGATTTTCGTCATTGGAAACACCCAGGAATTTTCTTCCCGCGTTGAGCAGCGTATTGTAGGTGCCGTGCACGATTCCCTGCGGCCCTATATACATCCAGCCGCCTGCGGTCATCTGGCCGTAATTGGCAACCCCCATCTGCTCGGCAACTTCCCAGTCCTTCTGGTTGTCAAAGAGGCCTACCATGATCGCGTTGGTGATAATGACCCTGGGCGCTTCGGGCCTCGATATGAAAAGCCCCAGGGGGTGGCCCGACTGCACAACCAGCGTCTGGTTTTCGGTTAATTCTTCCAGGTAGCGTTTAATCAAAAGATACTGCATCCAGTTCTGGCACACACTCCCTGTCTCCCCGTAGGTAACAAGCTCGTAGGGGTATAGGGCAACTTCAAAGTCAAGGTTGTTGTCGATCATCACCTGGCAGGCCCTGCCCTCAATGCAGCGGCCCTTGTACTCATCAATGGGCCTGCCGTAGATACGGCCCCGGGGCCGGAAGCGGTATCCGTAGATTCTGCCATAGGTCCTGAGTTCCGAAAGGAATTCCCCGGCAAGCTGTTCATGGTACCTAGCCTCAATGTAGCGAAGCGCGTTGGCTACCGCCGTCCTGGTCTGCTCCCTTGAAAGGCTGAAATTCCGCGCCGGAGCGCGGCGTATTCCTTCCGCAAAGGACGGCATCTCAGGAAGGCCGTTTTCAAACTCAAGTGCAACCGACATCATTCCCTCCTTGGAACCAGGCTCATACGGTTCAATCTTAATCTTACTCGGTTTACATTTCAATACGTATACTCTAACATCTACGATATGAAAATCATTATAAATTCTGAAACCTTGAATCTTGCTCAGCTCCGGGAAGTTTACCGCTCTCCGGTGGAAGTAAAAATCGGGGTGGATGTTAAAGAGGCCATGCAGAAAAGCGTGGATTGCGTAAACGAAGTTATCGAAAAAAACGCCGTTGTCTACGGAATCAATACGGGTTTTGGGCATCTGGCAAACAAACGCATTGATGCAAAGGATCTGCTTCTTCTCCAGCGTTCCCTGGTTCTCTCCCATGCCTCGGGGGTGGGAGAACCGGTGGAAGATCCGCTGGTGCGGCTGATCATGCTCCTCAAGCTGAAAGGCCTTTCGCGGGGCTACTCCGGCGTCAGGCCGGAAGTGGTACAGAACCTCGCGGCCCTGATCAATGCCGAAGTGTATCCCCTCATTCCCCGCAAGGGTTCTGTCGGAGCCTCCGGAGATCTTGCCCCCCTCGCCCACCTTACCCTGGTGCTGATAGGCGAAGGTTTTGCCCGTTACAAAGGGGAGCGGCTTTCGGGAAGGGAAGCCCTGGAAATAGCGGGGATTAAGCCCCTGGAACTGGGGCCCAAGGAAGGGCTGGGTCTTCTCAACGGTACCCAGGTTTCCACCGCTTTTGCGCTCAAGGGACTCTTTCTGGCGGAGGAACTTTTTGCGGCCTCCACGGCCTGCGGAGCCTTGAGCGTAGAAGCCTTTTCCGGTTCCCGCACTCCCTTCGATCAGAGGATACATGAAGTGAGGGGCCAGCGGGGGCAGATAGAGGCTGCCGCCGCTTTCCGAAGGCTTCTGGAAAGCCATAGCGAAATAGGGGATGCCCACGCCAACTGCGACCGGGTTCAGGATCCCTACTGCCTCCGCTGCATGCCGCAGGTGATGGGGGCCTGCCTTACCCAGATCCGCAATGCGGCAGCGGTTCTGGAAACCGAAGCCAATGCGGCTTCCGATAATCCTCTGGTTTTCCCCGGCAACGGAGACATACTCTCGGGCGGCAACTTCCATGCGGAACCTGTAGCCATGGCCGCGGACAATCTCGCACTGGTACTGTCGGAAATGGCCGCCATTGCGGAACGCCGTATAGCCATGCTGGTCGATCCCAACATCTCCCGGCTGCCTCCCTTCCTGGTACGCGACGCGGGAGTCAATTCAGGGTTCATGATCGCCCATGTAAGCGCCGCAAGCCTTGCCAGCCAGAACAAAACCCTGGCCTTCCCCTCCTGTGTGGACAGCCTGCCGACTTCCGCCAATCAGGAAGACTTTGTCTCCATGGCCCCCAATTCAGGACGCCGTCTCTGGGAGATGGCGGATAATCTGCGTTATGTTCTGGCAATAGAATTGCTGGCCGCGGTTCAGGGAATAGATTTCAAAAACGGGCTAAAGAGTTCCGCTCTCCTGGAAAAATACCGCAAAGGGCTGCGGGAAAAAGTGGCCTACTACGATCGTGACCGTTTCCTCTCTCCCGACATTGAAACAGCGTCTTCCCTCATTGCGGAAGGATTCTTTCAGGATGCGCTGCCTTCAGGCTTCTTTGCCTGAAACTAAAGGCCGGTTTTTTCATCGGCTGTTTTTGAAAGTTCGCTGAGGAGGGCTTCGGCCTCCCGGATCAGTTCCGCGGTTTTTTTGCGCATACCGGCACTGAAGTCTTCGTCTTTTATTGACTTGAGATTGATCCGCACATTGTAAACGGCGGCCCAAAAACCGGCATGAGCCATGCGGCCCGCGCTTGCGGCGTCGCTTGCAGCGTTACTGTTGCCTGCCTTCAGGGCCTCCAGCGCCAGCTGAATGACACCTACGCAAAGTTCCGCAATGGACATGGGGGAAGAGGCCGCGGACTTAAGGGCGCTTTGTATGGCCTCACTCCGTTCCTTCTTCTCTTCGGCGGTGTTTTTGGGCCTGTGGTAAGAGGCCATCACCGCGTTGAAGGCTTCGGTATCCCTGTCAACAGAAGCTTCGGCCTGCGAAAGATACGAGGCGCCCCTTTCCCGCAATCGTACAATTTCTTCGTTCCCTTCGCTCAAATTCGCCACCATCACTGTCAGGGCGGCGCCCAGGGCGCCTGCAAGAGCGGCAACGCTGCCGCCCCCCGGCGCCGGGGATTCCGATGCGGTTTCCTCAAGAAATTCTTTTACCGTTAAATCAACAAGCATTCTTTGCTCCATTAAATCGAGCCTGTCCATAAAGTAACCGACTTCATGGACAGACACTAAATCCAAGAGTGCCGTTCCAAAATTTGATATTCGGGAACAAGCTCAAATAAGATAATTTTCCAGGATCTGTTTTTTGTAATCGAAGCCCTCGATCCTGAGGTAGTATTCGGCGCAGTCAATAAGAGCCTTTGCCGGAGAAAGACCAACCAGTTCCGTACCTGTGAGACCCACCCCCCAACGCCGGGCCTCCGCGCGGATCGCCTCAAAGACACGGTATATGGGAGTTCCTTCGGTATTAACCATGTTCATGGAAACCTGAGCAATGTTCCTGTCTTCAAGCATCAGGCCCAGAGCCTTGCAGTATCTATAGCCGCCGCTGGAACCGCGGATAGTCTTTGCAATGGCTTTGGCAATTTTAATGTCGGAGGTATCCAGATTGACATTGAAGGCGATAAGCGGCGGCCGCGCGCCAATGGCCATGATCCCCGCGCTGGGATGGATCTTCCGTTCCCCAAAATCCGGCGCCCATTCGTCCTGCAGAAGCTTTTCCGGCATGCCTTCAAATTCTCCCCGGCGCAGGTCCGCCAGATTCTGCCGTTCCGGTTTTACGGCCGAATATTCGTAGAGGAAACTCGGAATTCCCAATTCCTCCCATATCCGTCCGGCTACACGCTTTGACAGTTCCACACATTCCTCGATGCTTACTTCCTTCAGGGGCACAAAGGGAAACACATCGCTGGCCCCCATGCGGGGATGTTCACCCTTATGCTGCCTGAGGTCGATGTGTTCCATTGCCTTTCTGCAGAGCCTCAGAGCCGCTTCGGCGACACCTTCAGGCGTACCGGCAAGCGTAAAAACGCTCCGGTTATGGTTTGCGTCGCTTGAATGATCCAGAAGACTCACCCCGCCCACACTCTGGGCTTCCTTTACCAGCAGATCTATTACATCCTGCCTGCGGCCTTCACTAAAATTGGGAATAAACTCAACCAGCTTTGCCATCTTCAACCTCCGTTATTTCCAGACATTCTCTGAATGGGTATAAAATTCTTCCCTGCCGCGGCAGACCCGCCTGAGCAGCAGCTTTGCTCCCGGTTCATATATCAGTTCCGCGGGCTCCTGTGCATCCCAAACATCAAAATCCGCACGGAAACCGGACTTCAACATTCCGCAGCAATCCTGCCGTCCAAGAGCCCTGGCCGCATTCCTGGTAACCCCGGCCAGAGCCTCCGCTGGTTTAAGACCGAAGAGGGTACAGGCCATGTTCATGGCAAGCCTCAAGGAAATAAAGGGACTGGTACCGGGATTGTAGTCCGTAGAGACCGCAATGGGAACACCATGCTTCCGCAGAAGTTCTACCGGCGGCTTATGGGCGCATTTAAGAAAATAAAAAGCCCCGGGCAGGAGAACCGCAACGGCTCCCGCTTCGGAAAGAGCCTTCACCCCCCGCTCATCCAGGTACTCAAGATGGTCGCTTGAAAGGCCGTGATAACGGGCCAACAGTTCTGTGCCGCCGATATTGCTCATCTGCTCATTGTGGCCCTTTACGGGGATACCCAGTTCCGCCGCCCTTCTGAACAGTTTTTCTGTCATGGACACATCAAAGGCAATGTTCTCGCAGAAAACATCCACCGCCTCAAAGAGCCCTTCCTTCCACAGTTCCGGCATGATGCGTCCGCATACCTCATCCATATAGGCGGCAGCCCTGCCTGAAAATTCCGCAGGAACACTGTGGGCCGCCAGAAGGGTTGCGGCAAGATCCATATTGCATCCCTCCCCGAGGCTCTTAATCACAAGGAGGAGCTTCCGTTCGGTTTCAAGATCAAGACCGTAGCCCGATTTTATTTCCACGGTGCAGACGCCTTCGGCGGCCATGACCTCAAGACGCTTCATCGCCGCGGAACGGAGTTCTTCAAAGGACGCCGCCCTGCTTGCATTCACCGTGGACCGTATGCCGCCTCCCGCAGCGGCAATATCCTCATAGGAGACGCCGTTGAGCCTCATCTCCCATTCACGGGCCCGCTTCCCCGCAAACACAAGGTGGGTGTGGCAGTCAATAAAACCCGGAGTAACAAGGGCGCCCTTGAGGTCGGTCGGCTTCAGGGCCGGATTGAGCGTTTCTTCCGGGAAAAGACCCTTTATGAGGCCCCCTTCGGTGAGAAGCGCATGGCCTTCAAGAAGCCCGTACTCCCCATCCACAGAGGGATCCATGCTTACAAGTCTCCCGTTTACCCAGGCTCTTGTTTCAGAATTTGCGGTATCCATAGATAAATATACTAGCATGAAAGCGGGACAGGCTCAAGTTTCTTGACCGTCTCCGGTATATCCGGTATATTTATCTTATACACAGTTCCCCCCGGCGCTCATCCGCTCCGGGGTTTGCCGCTGGTCGCGGCATGATGATATTTTCAGGATTTTACCATGGAAGAGCAGCAAAGCACCCCTCTCCCCCCCGAAGAAGCGGGGCTCAATTTTGAAAAAGTCTGGGCCATGTTTCAGG
>JAITES010000261.1 GCA_031281925.1 Treponema sp.
TTTGAAAGGCTCATCAAAAAGTACCTTCTCGATAATCCCCACCGGGCCCTGGTGATCCTGGAGCCGGAAGCGGATTTTCTTGAAAAAAAGGAGAGTGAAGCTGCCGCGGCTCTCAGGGCGCAGGCCGCCAATCTCTCCAAAGGGGAAATTGAGGCTCTGGAAAAGAAAAACGCCGGGCTTGAAGCCTGGCAGGAGAAGGGAGACAGTCCGGAAGCGCTTGCGAGTATTCCCCACCTTTCAAGAAGGGATCTCTCACCCGAAGTGGAAAAACTGGACCGGCGGCTCTATGATGCAGGGGGCGTCCCCCTTGTGGCCCATGAACTCTACACCAACGGGATAAGCTATCTGGATCTGGCTTTTCCGGTGGATACCCTTCCCCTGGAAGATTACCCCTGGCTGCCGTTTTTCAGCCGGGTAGTAACATCCTTGGGGCTTCCCGGCATGGATTACGGGGAAGTTTCCAGCCTTTTGGCCCGGACAGCCGGAGGTTTTGCTGCGTATCTTGAGACCGGCTCGGCTGTTGAGTATTCAGGCTATGCGGTTCCCCTTCCCACAGGCGTTCTCGACATCAGGGGCCGTGACTGGCTTGTGTTCAGACTCAAGGCCCTGGATGAAAAATTTGCGGACTCAAGCGATCTCGCCCTGCGTCTCATCACCGGGGCGGATTTTTCCGATCTGCGGCGCATCCGGGATCTGGTTCTGGAGATGAAAAACGAGGCCGACTCAAGTCTGGCGCCCATAGGCCACAGCTATGCTTCGGCCCGCTCCGGGAGGAATTTTTCCCGGTCCCGGATGGTGGAAGAAATCTGGAACGGCCTCTCCCAGATCTCCTTTGTTCACCGGCTTGCGGCCATGGACACCGCCGAACTTGCCGCCCGGCTCACCCGCATCAGGGACACCCTGATTGCCGGGGCAGGACTCATCGCAAACTTAAGCGTTTCACCGGAAAGGATGAAGGAAGCCCTCGCCGTTACCGGGGAGCGTTTCGGCGCTTTCGGCTCTCCCCGATCCCGTAAAACCTGGGGCCGGGAAGCCCTGCTCCCGTATCTTTCCATGCCGTCTGAGGCGGTTTGCGCGGGGCCGGAAGAAACCGGGGAGGCTGAAGTCTTTGCCGCTCCCTCTCTCCAAATCGGTTTTGCCGCCATGAGCCTCTCCGCCGTCCCCTACCTTTCACGCTCTTATGCGCCTGAACTGGTGCTTTCCCATCAGCTTTCCACCGGCGCGCTCTGGGAGCACATACGGATGAAAGGCGGCGCGTATGGAGCGTTTGCCCAGGCGAATCATACTGAAGGCACTTTTTCCTTTTCCACCTACCGGGATCCCAATCCCTTCCGTTCCCTGGAAGCCTTTTCCTCGATTTTGAAGACCTTTGACAAGATTGAAGCGGAAAAGGCAGGAGATGCCGCTCACCGGGAAAGCGAACTTGAAAAACTCATTATCGGCGCCTATTCCAGGGAAACCCGCCCCCTGACCCCTTCGGCAAAGGCTTTTTCGGATTTCCTGCGCTTTCTCTATGGAATCAACGACAGTTACCGTGCCCGGAAGCTTGAAGGCATCATCTCGGTGCGTTCCGAGGATCTTTCGGCCGCAGCCGCCCGCCTGGCGTCGCAGAAGCCCCGCTGCCCGGTAATTATCGCCGGAAACGCCCTTGCGGAAAAAGCCGCCGCGGCCCTGGGAGTCGGGGTGAAGACGCTGCCGGTGTAAAGGATTCATGTTTTTTTCCGGCCATTGAAGCATCTCCCATCTGAACGCCCTCTATAAAGTATCATCCATAAGCCTTTTGCTTTATGGACAGAACTTTATACCGGAGGCATATATGTACGTTACGGCTTATGCCCCCTGCGGGGCCGAAGGAATCATCATCCGGGTGGAGGCGGATATACGCCGCGGCATCCCCGGGGTGGACATTACCGGTTTGGCGGAGGGGGCGGTGCGGGAAGCCCGGGAACGGGTCAGGGCAAGTTTCCGCAATTCAGGCTATGAGTTCCCGCCGGACAGGATTCTTATCAACCTGGCCCCCGCGGGGCTAAGGAAGGATGGCGCCTCTCTGGATCTTCCCATTGCCGTGGCGGTGATGGCTGCCGCGGGTCTGGTTCCCCCGCCGGCCGAACTCATGGTCATGGGGGAGCTGGAACTTTCCGGGCGGATACGCCCTGTCAGGGGGGTGCTGGCCGCCATGGCCGCTGCGCTCAAGGCCGGAATAGAAGAATTCATCGTTCCGGCGGATAATGCCGCCGAGGCTGCCATCCTGCCGGGCTGCCGCTATGCGGCGGTTTCAACCCTTGCAGAGACGGCGCATATCCTTAAAGTCCGCGCCCAGTCAGGTTCCCTTCCCATTCCCCCAAAACCTTCCGTACCCGAAGACCTAAAGGTTTCAGGCTCCTGGGGAGACTTTTCCGATGTCCGGGGCCAGGAAGGCTACAAGCGCGCCCTTGAGATTGCAGCGGCCGGCGGTCACAATCTCCTTGTGTTCGGGCCGCCGGGGGCAGGAAAAACCATGCTGGCCCGCAGGCTGCCTTCAATCATGGCCCCGCTCACCGCGGAGGAAGCGGTTGACCTTACCCGGATCTACAGCCTCGCCGGCGTTTTTGGAGAGGGCAGCGGCCTTATCACGAGGCCCCCCTTCCGTGCGCCCCACCATTCGGCAAGCGCCGAAGGGATACTCGGCGGCGGCAAAGGGATAAAACCGGGTGAAATCAGCCTTGCCCACTATGGGATACTCTTTCTGGATGAGGCCCCCGAATTCCGCAAAGACGTGCTCCAGGCCCTCCGGGAACCGCTTGAAGACAGGATAATCACCATTGCCAGGGCGGAAACCCAGGCCCGCCTTCCCGCCTGCTTCCAACTGATCCTCGCGGCAAATCCCTGTCCCTGCGGCAGACTCGGCGCACATCACGATTCAGGCGGGGGAGGCTGCCTCTGCAGCCCGGAAGAAATACACCGTTACTGGCGCAAATTCGGCGGCGCTCTGCTCGACCGGGTGGAAATACGGCTTGCCGTAGGAGCGCCCCGGATGGAAATGCTGTCCTCCGTCTCCGTGGAGGAAAGCAGCGCGCTGGTAGCCGCCAGGGTGCTCGGGGCAGTGGAAATCCAGCGTGAAAGGTTCAAAAACATCGAGATCGGCCTGAGGCCCCGCCGCAATGCCCTGATTCCCCCGGCCCTCATCGCAAACTTCTGCCGCCTGGGGGAAGGCGCCGCAGAGGCCCTGAGCAGGGCAAGCGCTCAGTTGGGAATATCGGGCAGAGCCTACCACGGCATCCTGCGCGTAGGGCGTACCATCGCCGACCTCGAAGCATCGGACAGCATCAAAACTATACACATCCTTGAGGCCATCCAGTACCGCAGGCAGGGAGAAGACCCCTATGAGGTACTGGCGGCAAACCGGGAAACCTGACACTGTCAACAGGTTAAGAAATTTTGTCCGCGGATTACGCGGATTTTCACAGATTCATTGGAGTGTTTTGGAAATCTTAAGTTTCCGAAGCTCTATTGACGGTTTCTGCATTTTATCATAAAATAATTACTGTGATAAAGTTCATATTAATATCAATTTATATTTTTGCTGCGGGAATACATTCAGAGAAATTTATATACATTTTATTCTCCCTTATGGAATTATGTCTCGTTATGATTTTTACCGGCGTATTATCCGGCAAACACAAAAAGTTCGCATATATCATCAATTCTGTTTTCTGCTTTATAATTTTATTGCAGCAGGGTTCTTTGTATTACAGCGGGGAATTTATTCTACCGGTGATGCTGGATAATTTCAGGGAATTCAGGGCATTGGGATCATCGTTATATAAATATGTATTTTTTATTTTGACAGGGATGATTATTTCATTCTTGCCGTATGGGTTTCCCCTGAAAAAATTATACAGTGGAGTTTTCCGGAAATTTCGGTTTTTCAAAAAGCAGCCGTTTAAAGAGGCCCGAATTTTTCTGCTTTTCTCCGTGATATTTCTTGGTATTTCGGCAGGTACTGCTTTTGCGAGCAGAAATTTTTATTCTCCGGTCTTGTCCCTGTTATTGACTTTTTACAAGGGTGTAAGATCCGGGGCGATAGTTCCGAATTATAAAGCTTATAAAACGACTCCTCATGAAAGGGAAAGAATACTGCAAAAATTTTATAAACCGGCTCTTGCCGGGAACGAAACAGCAGCTGTCCCCGCGGAAGAGGCAAGGCCCAATGTAATTATAATTTTCTCCGAGGGCCTATCCGCGGAAGTAATAGATAAATTTAACGATCTGGAGTTAAATTTGACGCCGAATTTGGATAAATTATACGATGAATCGCTTGTTTTTATAAATTACTATAATCATACGGCGGCAACATTCAGGGGTTTAAGAGGACAGTTATATTCCACGCATCAGTATCTTGGCGGGTATTATGCCAATAACATTGGCTTCGGGCAGCTTGAGAGGACGGAGATGGACAGACAGCTTGAGACCGGATTGATTTCTCTTGTTGACATCCTGAATGAAGCCGGTTATGGGACTTATTTTATAAACCCCGAACCGAGCAATGCCCGTTTTTCCGATTATTTGGAAAATCTTCATTTTGGAAACATATATTCCGGTGAAATAAATGACAGATACCTAACGGACAGGGAAGTATTTGATCTTCTCGGAAACAGCATAAATGCTGTCGAAAGTCCTTTTCTTATGTGCGTGTACAATATGGGGACACATCACGGTTACGACAGCCCCGATGCAAAATACGGCGATGGCAGCGACCCTGTAAAAAACAAGTTTTATAACTTTGATTTACAATTTGGAAAATTCTTTGAAAATTTCATGGCAAGTGAAATTTCAAACAATACGTTTTTGATTTTTACAACGGATCACGCGTCATATAACTCACCTGAATATAAAAAAGCATTTAAAAGCCGTCAGAAATATTTTGTAAACACCATACCTTTCTTTATTTACCGGAAAGGAATGGAACACGGTATTGTTGATGCAGATGGAAGAAATTCCCTTGCTCTCTCTCCAACGGTTCTTAACCTCCTGCATATAAATAAACACGACAACTATTTTTTGGGATCATCTTTATTTTTGCAAAATGACAATGCAGTGGAAAGAATTTCCGCAATAGGAGATGATTTTTACTATACCGGCAACGGCATGGTAACAAGGTTGACGGTAACATTAAAATACAGAGAAGAAATTTCAATTATAAAAGATTATTATAAAATATCCGTGAATCAGTTTCTGTCTGCAAAGTAACCGACTTTATGGACAGACACTAATTAGTGTCTGCCTTCAACTCCGGTATTGCC
>JAITES010000271.1 GCA_031281925.1 Treponema sp.
TGGCTGCCCAAAGCGGTATAAAAATTATCGGTACACTCGGTATTTTGCTGTTGGCAAAAGAAAAGGGGCTTATAAACGCCGTAAAACCGTTTTTGGATCAACTTTGGGAATCCCCCATCCGAATATCGGATCTTCTTTATCAAGATATTCTCAGACTGGCCAATGAATAGTTCTATTTATGATCTTCCAAAACGTACATACCAAAAAGCAAGTACTTTGTAACTCTTTATATTACAAGGAAAATCGCAGAAAATTGCAAAGCAATTTTCTGCCAAGCAAACCCTGCGAAGCAGGTTTTGCAATGATCCTGGGCCGAATCGGACGGCCGACCTGCCGCTTAGGAGGCGGCCGCTCTATCCACTGAGCTACAGGACCGGACAAAGATCCGGAAATGTACCCGGATATCTGCAGAGTACCTTTTAACAGTCCCTTTTGTCAACGAAAGAGGTTGAGTTTTCCGTATTTGTGCAGCTTGCCGCTGTCCCGCTTGCTGCCTTCGTCAAGGCGTTTCCAGATAAAGGAAGCAAAGGCTTCTTCATCACCTGTTTCGGAACTGGAAAAACCCATGGTAAGCCAGGGTTCACCGGACGCGGAGGCAAGAATGCCCCGGGTAAGGGCGCTAAAGGATGCTGCCGCCGCAGGGCCCAGAAGATCTGCCGCATCGTCCCTGCTTCCCCCAGACGCAATTTCGTTCAATGCCAGGGCAAGGGTTCCGCTTTTTTTTGCTGTAAAGAACAGGGCCAGTTCTCTGACCAGAAAAAACCACCCCTTGATGTTTTCTTCCACCATGGTTTCCGCTTCCGCCGGGGGCAATTCCGCAGGTCTGCAGCGGAGGGCAGGGGGAACGCAGACCAGGACGGCTTCATCTATCCGGGAAAGGCGGTTTTCCGCGGCCAGAAGCAGAGTCCGGGCCGAAATGGGGCTGCCGGGGTTCCATGTAAGGGGAATGGCCGCGGGGGGCAAAGTTTCCTGTTCAATCGAATTTTTATGCGCAGCTTCTTTGGGGAAAGAAGGCGGGGAAACGGGAGCTTCGGGGCCGGGGCGGTTGGGTATCAGGGTATAGACAAAGTGTTCAACCCGCCGGGCTGCCTCGGCGGCTATAGCCTGGGTTAGGGAAGATTCATTTCCCGCAATCAAGATTCCCCGTATCATGACTTAAAGATACAGAAGGATAGAAGCTTTAACAAGACGGCTTAAGTATCGTCGCCGGTCTTCCCTGTACTTTCCGGGTGAAAAAAGTTGTGAAATGCTGCCCGGAGGGCTTATACTGAACTGAAATGAACGAGTCATCGAACATGAAACAAAGTTCCCTGCTTTTTGCAGAGGCCCGGAAACTTCTTGAGGACTGGAAAGGCGGCAGCTATGTTTTCGGAAGGGGTGTCACACCACGGTTGGGGAGCATTGCGGCATCCTGCGCAAACATGCGCGGGAAAAGGGCTCTCGTGGTTTCAAACTCTCTCTATGCCCGGGGAATAACAGATGCGCTAAAGTCAGGCGGCATTGAACTTGCGGGGGACAGGGTGTTTCCCGGCGCCAGGCCCAACTCGCCCCGGGACGATCTGTACCGTATCGAAACCTATATTCTCCATTACAGGCCCGGTATGATCATTGCTGCCGGAGGCGGTTCAACCATTGACGCATGCAAGGCCGCCAATTTCCTTGCCGTCTTGGGCGCCGATGTAAGTCCCGAGATAGATCACTGGTTCGGAACAGGAATTGTGAGCGAGGCCCTGAAGAATACAGGCAAAAAACTCTATCCCCTGCTTGCGGTAATGTGCAGCGCCAGTTCCGGTTCCCATCTTACCAGGTATGCGAATATTACAGATACTTCAACAGGGCAGAAAAAACTTGTGGTGGACGAAAGCATAACACCTGATTTTGCCCTCTTTGATTATGACACAAGCACTACCATGCCTCTTGCGGTTACTGTTGACGGAGTTCTTGATGCGTTTTCTCACTGCTGGGAAGTCTTCTGCGGCATTGCTCCAGCCAAATTCGATCTGGTCTCTTCCATCACCGAAACAGCGCTGAATTTGCTGCTCCGGTATGCGCCCCTCATTATCAGGGATTCGGAAAACATGGAAGCCCGTGAGGCCCTGGGTCTGGCATCGGATCTGGGAGGCTATGCAATCATGGCAGGGGGAACCAGCGGCGCTCACCTGAGCAGTTTCTCCCTGGTGGATCTTGCAGGCCACGGAACCGCCTGCGGCCTCATGAATCCGTACTATACGGTTTTCTTTTCCCCCGCGATAGAGAGGCAGCTCAGGCTGGCGGGGAGCATCTACAGGAACTATGGTTACATCACCGAAAACCTTGACCGGCTCAAAGGCCGGGATCTGGGGCTTGCGGTAGCCGGAGGAATGATTGCCTTTGCAAAAGCCATCGGCGCCCCGGTTACACTGAAGGAAATTCCGGGCTTTGATGAACGTTACATCAACAAAGCGCTGGAAGCCGCAAAAGATCCCCAGCTTGAGATGAAGCTTAAAAACATGCCCATACCCCTTACTGCCAGCCTGGTAGACGAATACATGGGCCCGGTTCTGCGCGCCGCTGTTGAGGGGGACTTTTCGCATATCAGGACTGTTGGCGAATAAATGCGCCTGCAAAACCGGAACGAAAAAGACGCCGGGCTCTACTTCTTTCTCACTACATCAGGGGCGCAAAAAGCCTGAGCACATCCTGAATCATCCGTTGAAGGGCATTGCGGGCACAGTCGGAAATGGTAATCTGGTGGCAGCCGGGGAGGGTGTCCAGAAAGTCTTCCTTTACGGACCGGATAGACTTACCGCGGTATACTACCACACCGCATTCAAAGTGGAGATAGAGGCTGCGGAAGTCAAGGTTTGTGGTTCCTACGGTAGCAATCTTGTCATCGCAGACAAAGGTTTTTGAGTGGTTAAAGCCGGAAGTGTATTCATACACCTTTACCCCCGCCGTGACCAGTTGCCGGTAGTAGGAACGGGAGGTAATGGCTACCATCCATTTGTCCCAGCGGTGGGGGGTGATAATCCGTACATCCACCCCGCTCTTGGCCGCCAGCGTTAATGCGGAAAGCAGATTGTCGTCCACTACAAGGTAGGGAGTGTTTATGTATACATATTCCCTGGCATTGTTGATAATCTGTATGTAGACATGCTCACCTACATTTTCATCGTCAATGGGACTGTCGGCATAGGGCTGTACAAAACCGTCGCTTTCAATGCTGCACTCCCCGTCAGGCGGGGAACCGTGAACCGGAGCTTCATCTCCCGCATCCTCAAGTCCCCCCGGCCTTCCGGACCAGGGATAGAACGAATCAAATTTTTCTTTTTCCTTAAGGCCCACATTCCACATACACAGGAATATCATTGTCAGAGACCAGGCCCCCTCTCCCTGCAGCATTATTGCCGCATCCTTCCAGTGGCCGAAGCGTTCGATGGCATTGATGTACTCGTCCGCCAGATTGATGCCCCCGGTAAAGGCCGTCTTTCCGTCTATGATGATCAGCTTCCGGTGGTCACGGTTGTTCTGCTGGGAAGAGAAAATCGGCTTGAAGGGATTGAATATCTGGCATTTTATCCCCCGCTGCCAAAGGTAGTTTTTGAAGTCCGGGGGAAGGGACATGAAGCAGCCGAGGTCATCGTAGATAACCCGGACATCAACGCCTTTGCGGGCCTTCTCTTCAAGGACGTTCAGGACGGGATCGAGCATCTGTCCCTGACGGAGTATAAAAAATTCCAGAAAGATATAGTGTTCGGCCTTTACAATTTCTTCCATGACCCGTTTGTAGAAACTCTCTCCGGAGGGAAAGTATTCTGTCCGGGTTTTTGAGTATACGGGGAAGCCCGCATATTCCTGAAGGTAGTGGGCCAGAGTATAGAATTCCCTGTTGTTTGAACGAAGCGCAGGAAGTCTGTCGCCGGGAAGGAAAAATGAAGAGGCAGCAAGTCTGTTAACTGCCGCAATTTGCCTTTTCAGTTTACGCGGATTTGACTGGGTATAGAAGAGCACATAGAGAATACCGCCGAAGATAGGGAAAAGCAGGATGATAAAAATCCAGGTTAACTTATAGGCAGACTTTTCTTTCCTGTTGATGATTCTGATGCAAACAATGATACTCAGGAAACTAAGGAATATAGACAGGTAGCGAAAGTAAAGACTTCCCCCGGCAATGAGAAAGATAATAAAGAGTATCTGCACCAAAAGGATGGAGATGACAAAGACTCTCCGCCGGAAGACCACCCTTACCCAGGGTTTGTTTATACCGGCCATGAACCTGTTCCTGCCCGGACGAGTTTCACTTCATCTCCGGAAAGATCGAGGATGGTGGAAAAGATCCTCTCCTGTTCTTCTCCTCCGTCTATGATCAGATCTATACCGTTTATATCTTCCAGTTCCCAGCCTCCTTCAAAAAGTTCTTCCTGGGGGATGGGAGGCATTCGGGATTCCGTACTCTCTTCTTCATCCTGAAAACCGTCGTCCGCTGGAGCCCGTTTGGCGGTGATGGAGTAGAGCGGCCCGCCCAGGGTTTTGATAAGGGCCAGGGGAATGGGGTGATCGGGAATGCGGACGCCTGCTTCCCGGCGGCGGAGGTTGAGGGCCTTTTCGGTACCCGGCAGAGTCTTGAGGATGAACGCATAGGGCCCCGGAGAAAGGCGCCGGATAAGGCGGAAACGGGTGTTGTCTACAGAGCAAAGTTCCCCGAACTGGGAAATATCGGAACAGAGAAGAGTAAAATGCCTCTCATCCCGCCCCCCCGAAAGAGATTTGAGTTTTTTTATTCCGTCTTTGGAAGCGGTAGAACAGGTCAGACTCCAGCTTGTATCCGTGGGGAGGGCCACGATACCGCCCCCGGAGAGAAGCCGTGCCGCCCTGGAAAGAACTCTGTCGTCAATATTGCCGGGCACTACGTACTCAATCACAGTCTTTTCCTGAACTCTAAACTCTGTTTTTAGGGCACCCAGATAAGCTTGTCGGTGGATGATTCCTTGACAAAGATCTTCTCATAGCGGCCGGAATGGGAAACTCCGGGATTTTCCGGAAAATAAGTCCGCCGGAAGAACCACACTACATCACTCATCACCGCGGCGGAATTGACCGGGGCATACCGGTACCATATCTGTTCTTCTTCAAGAATCTTTTTGCAGCGGCTGTCGGTGGTCAACTCAGGATCGGTAAGACGGCGGATCTCGGAACGCAGGCCGCCGTAATGGGTGTCTCCTATATAGAGCATTCTCAGGTGATTCTGCTCATCCATCCAGTAGATCTCGTAGACTCCGGCAACGGCAGGCACCTTGGCGTTGATTTCCCAGCGATCCGCCACAGCCAGCGGAGACCATTGGATGAAGAAATAACCGTTATCCCCCTTTTCCTGAGCTTTGATTCCGTATTCCATAGGGTTAATATAGCGCATCTGTATAACTTTTTCCATATATAAAAAAAGAACTCGTATGATTTTTTATACTTTACCGGGATTGAGTGTGAAATGCCAAAGTTTATTTTTATGTAACTCCTTATAATACAATGAGTTACGTGTGATTTACTCATCTGAAATAAGATGGCACGGAATTTGCTTATTATTATCAGAATATAAATGAATTCGGGAGGATGTTATGAGCAAAAAGAAGGTAAGTGGTTCAGGTGATGATGTCCTGAAAACTTATATACAGGAGATAAAGCGTTTTTCTCTTCTCAGTTTTGCCGAAGAACTGGAACTTTCCCGGCAAATTCAGCAGGGAAGCGCAAAGGCCCGCCGGAAGCTTGTTGAGTCGAATCTCAGACTGGTAGTAAAGATAGCCCGTTTCTATGTAAGGGATGATATTTCATTTCTGGATATTATTCAGGAGGGAAACATCGGCCTCATGCATGCGGCGGAAAAGTATGACTATGCAAAGAATGTCCGTTTTTCTACCTATGCGGCATGGTGGATCAGGCAGTATATTGCCCGTTTTCTGGTCAACCGGCGCCGGGTTATCAGACTGCCCCACCGGAAAGAGGAAATTTACCGGAAGATTCAGCGCAGCTATCATACTTTGAGTCAGACTCTTATGCATCAGCCCCGGAGTGATGAAATTGCCGAAGCTATCGGCGTAACCGTTGAAGACGTGGAAAGCATCCTTACCATGACCAGCACCCCCATTTCCCTGGAGCCTGAGAATGAAGAGGATGAAAATCCTTCCTTCATGGAACTTCATGAAGACTATACCTACAACCCCGAGCAGGCCATGCTCCGGGAAGACAGCCGGCAGGAAGCCCTGAATTGTCTTGCAAACCTTAAGGACAGGGAACGGCGTATACTGATGTACCGCTATGAACTGGGCGGCTGCGAACATCATACCCTGAAAAAGATAGGCGACAAGATGGGCATTTCCCCGGAAACGGTACGGCAGATAGAGCTTAGGGCCCTGAAAAAGATCAGAACCCATGCCGAAGAGATCCGCAGCTGCCTCAATGCGGGTTAATGCGGTCTATGAATAGTACCGGTCAATAACCGCAGTAATGGTGTTTGCCCAATCGATAAGGTTCCTCGGCCTGCCGTCCACCCCTTACCACTCCCGGGGTGTAAAGCCTTTGGGGACGCTGATCCGTATCGTGTCCCCCGATTGCTCCAGCACAAAAAAACCGCTCTTCACCGCAAAGTCCTTTACCTCTTTAGAGGCTACGGCCCCCGCTACCGCTCCCAGCAGTTTCCGTTTGTCCCCGTGTTCATCCCCATAGTCCCGCAGTTTTTCCATCCGCCGCAGGTGGTCCCGCACG